>CP099606.1 GCA_024372625.1 Comamonadaceae bacterium OTU4NAUVB1
CCGCGTTCAGGCAATCAGCGGCTCTGCACCTGGGCACGGTTGCTACGTGTGAGGGGCCATCGGATGGCGATTGAACAGCCTGAGTCGGACCACCGCGAAAGGGCGATCGCGGCGTTCATGACCAATGGCAGTCGTTGAGGCGAACGTCGCTCGCTCCGACACGCTCCCAGCGCCATCGTCGCACCGTACGACCCGGCCGCCATGTCGACCCGTCCAAATGTGCATGGGGCGCGTTCCCCCGCCCGTCCTAGCGCTCAAAGGTCTGCGCAATCGAACGTCGCCGGCGAGACGCCGTCCGGCAGATCCTGGCGCCAGTGGCAGGCAAGAGAAACCGGATCGTCCGGCACAGACAGGCCTGCGGCACAGACGATTTGGCAGACCCTCGCATGGCCTCACCACATGCCCCGTCAATGGGCGTGGTCGGTGCCGATGTCACCAGTCTGAGATCGCGCGCCTCTCGATCGTGTGTCGGTTTTCGCACGTGGGCCACCCGCCCTCGAGGTCCTGGCGACGGCCGCGACCGCTGAGCGCGGGGGGGGGGTTGCACCGTGCAACCCCCCCTGCAGGATGACGACGCAGCCCTTCGAATCTGCGTCCGGAACAACCTTTGGGAAGTCACTCACCACACTGGAATCGCGCAGGTCCGGCAGGCCTGCTTCTCAAAGCCACCGCACCTGAGCACGACGCCCACCGTAGGAAGCGTTCCCTGCCCCCAACACCCGGAGGCACCGCCTCAAAGCACCATGGCGGCCGAAGAAACTCGCGCCGCCGCACTTGCACAGGCCGCTGGCCGACGTAAGTGCGGCGTGGTCCTCAGACGCCTTTGTGCAGCTGCCTCGCCCACGCTGTGCGGACCGACGCTTCCACGTGCTGCACGAACGTGTCGTAGGCGTCCCTGGCCCGCTTGTACGTCTTGTCCTTGGCATCGGACGCTTCACTGTCGTAGACCGTGCCGAAGCCCGACGACTTCTGCGATGCGATGGACGTCCGGGGGATCTCCAGCGGCAACACCTTTTCCTTGTAGGTCGCACCGATCCATTCGCGCACGGCGTCGGCGGTCGTGGACGCACCCCGGCCGGCCTTGGGCGGCACGCGCGACAGCAGCACGTTGATGAAATCGAAGCTCTTCGTCTGTCCCCGGGACTCCAGCATCGTCTCGGTCAGGTCGGAGAACAACGACCAGAACTGGGTCGAGGAGGCGAAGTCCAGCGTCTCGGGTGGCAGCGGCATGATGATGCCGTTCGCCGCCATCAGGGCGTTGATCGTCAGATAGGAGAGGGCAGGGGGGCTGTCGATGACGATGACGTCGTAGTCGTCCCGGACGTCATCGATGCCCAGGTCGAGCACCTTGTAGAACTCGAAACCCGCCAGGCCCTCCTTTCCCTGCCTGGAAGGCAACATGAACTCCGCATCGAACAACGAGGACGCCGCGGGCACGAGTTCAAGACCATCCCAGTACGTCTGGCGGATCAGCGGCCGCACGGTCGTCAGCGAGCCGTCGGCCAGCGACATGATCGTGTCCTTCGCACCGATCTCCACATCGGGGAGGATGCCGAACAACGTCGTCAGGGAAGCCTGTGGATCCGTGTCGATCACCAGCACCTTGTGGCCCATCAGCGTCAGGCCCTGCGCCAGCGTCATGGCCGTCGTGGTCTTCGTGGTGCCGCCCTTGAAGTTCGCGATCGAGATGGTGATGGCTTCGGCCCCGGGCGGTCGAAGCATGTCTTTCCGGTAGTCCTGCACCCAGCGGCGGGCCTCTGCGAGTTCAAACACACGCTTGCGTCCGTTGGAGACCAAAGTCCCGGACGGCATGTCCTTCCGGCTCGCGACCTTGTGCGCGAACGAGCCACGGGAGGACGCCTCGCACAGCGTCGCCACCTGATCGGCACTGAAGACCGGCGATGCCTTGCGCACCATCGGCGCCAGCATGGCCGCCCGGATGCTCGCCAGCATCGCGGCGGCTTCCTCCGCCTGCTGGTGCACGCCGCTCAATGTGATCTGGGGACGGACTTCCATGATGTGTTGTTGTGCAGTTGACTTGGCACCGGATTGTGCGTGTTGGACGTGAACTGCACAAACGATTCGAATCTCGTCCAAGTTCCGGTTTTCAACGACTGAAAAAGCTCCGGCCGCGAAGCGCTGGTATTTTTAAACTTACAAGACTTCGAACTCTTTAATACTTTGGGAGCGAGAAAACCTTTATAGAACAACGACTTAGACTCATATTTGGAGAAAATTCGGTGACATGTGGCGCTTTTCCGGTGACGTGTGGAGTGGACACAGGCGCTGCTGGCGAACATTCGGTGAGAAGACGGAGTGAACACAGTCGGAGGCTGGTTGCCCATGATGGATCGCTGGAATCGACCAAGGACCGCGTGGATCCGGCCGTCGCGGAGCTTCTACAGTCGACCCGGCGTGGCCGAGTGCGCATCGCAACCCCGTGAAATGGAGCTTTTACAGTTGATCCAGCGGCCATGCAGGCACGTCGAGGTCGTCCCAAGCGGAGCTTTTACGGTGACAGAGGCGACCTCTGGCGCCGGCGGGCAGGGTCGGCCGATGCTGCTTCGAAGTACCCGAAGCATCCACGGCGTTCGGAACTTCAGGTGAAACGCCGTTTCACCTGACGCATGCCGGGCGTTAAAGTGCGTCGATGTTCAACGAAAGTCGCCCCGATCCAAGCTCGAGCGCGCGTGCGGTCGGCCCGCTGCGCAAGCCCGTGTTCTCGCTGGCGCTCGTTCCGCAGAACAGCAAGATCACGGCCCTCGGGCGTCGCACCTGGAACGTGCTGCTTCATATCGCGCAGGACCAGGGACTCGAGCGCGAGACGTTCCGGGCCGCGCTCACGGACATCGTCCGAGGACTGGACTACAACAGCGGCGACATGAAGATCATCAAGACGCATCTGCGCTCGATGGTCTCGACGCTGGTCGAGTGGCAGTCTCCGACCGCGGGCGAGTGGCAGACCTGGGACGTCTGCGGCATGCTCTCGCACGCGCGACTGTCGAAGGAGCGCGGACAGGTGTTCGTCGAATGGTCCTATGCCGTGAACATGCGGCACGAACTGCTCGATCCGGAGATCTTCGCGAAGCTCTCGCTGGACGTCATCTCGCAGCTGGGCTCGCACCCGTCGGTGGCGCTCTACGAGATCTGTTCGCGCTACCTGGGCGTGGGGCAGACGGCACGCAAACCGTGGGGCTGGTGGCGGCCGGTCCTGCTCGGCCGGCCCGACGATGCGCGCCTGCAGAAGCTCGAGTACCGGATCTTCAAGCGCGACACCCTGCGGCCCGCCCTGGCCGAGATCAACGCCCTGGCCGACATCGAGGTCGAGATGCTGGAATACAAGTCGGGCCGCTTCGTGGCAGACCTCCAGTTCACCGTGCGCAAGAAGCCGCAGCGCATCCTGGCGGTGCAGCAGCGCAACTCCGCCGGACCCGTCGACGTCGCCGTGCTCGCGAGCGCCGAGAAGCTTGGCATCGATGCGTCACGCGTCGAACGGCTCATCGAGGAATTCGGCGACGGCGCGGTCGCCAGTGGCGTCCAGGCCGTCGAGAAACGTGCGGCGCATGCATTTCCCGAGCCCTTGCGCGATCCGCTGCGCTACCTCAAGAGCGTGCTGCCGGGTCATGCGGCCGCCGCCGCGGAGACGGTGGCCCAGGCAACGGGCCACGTCGTGCCGGTCGTGGCACCGTCCCCGGTCAATTCCGGTGAACGCCTCGCACAGTGGGAGAAACGCTGGCTCGCGCAACGCATCGAAGCCCTGGCGGCCGAGATCGCCGCCATGCCCGCGCACCGGCAGGCCGAACTCACCCAGGGTCTGCAGGAACGCCTGCTCGAACGCAAGGCGCATCCGGCGCTGATCCAGCGCCTGAGCGCGAAGGGCTGGACGCATCCGATGGTGCGCCACGAGATGGTGAGGTTCTACGCCGACGCCGTCCATGGCGCCGGATGGGACCGACCGACCGACACCCAGTTGCTGGCGATCGCCGCCGGCTCGCAAACGGCCGGGTAGGGCGCCCGCGGAGGTCGCCTCGGTCGCGCGCGGGCTTGCCGCATCGGTGCGGGCATCGGCGCGACCCGCCGTGCAGGTTCAGCGCCCACCCTGGACGCGCGTGCCGTGAACGTCGGCGGTCATCCGCGCCGGGGGTGTCGCAATGACCCGCTGTTGCATGAGCGGTGATTGCATTGCTCACCCTTTTGATTCCCATCCGTGAAATCTGATTCCCTCGATGCGAGTCGATGTTGAACGGAGTGATTGGCAATGCGATTTGTCAACGGGCTCTGGCAATTGAGGGCGGTTTTTACTTCAGCCGCGTGCCGCCTTTTCATCAATTGAAGCCTGTTGATGACCGAGACGCCTGCGCGACAAGGCCAGCCATTGCGCTCTTGCGCACCACCACGTCATGACCCTGCCGATCCCGTTCAATGCGTGCATCCCGGTCGCTGCCGCGTCATCTCATGCGCAGGCGTCGCGACGCCGTCGCGTTCGACGCCACATTGCCATTGAAGAATTGAGTGACTCGACGAGACTTATTAAAACGTTCGCGTTAGGCGGAGTCGCGGTGATCCGTGAATTCCGGAAATGGAAACTACGATGTCATCCGCTCGCGCGGCGCCGATCCGGAATCGGATGTGGCCGAGCGCGCTTGATCGAGTGGTGGGAATTGCTGCGAAGTGCAGCCGACGATTCAGTATGACGCAAACAATAGATCATTCGACACGAGACAACGAAGCACGACGTCTGGCAGAACTCGATGGCTACCACGTGCTGGACACGGACCCCGAACCCGGCCTCGACGCGCTGGTCCGGTATGCACAGCGGATCTTCGGCGCATCCATCGCGGTGATCTCCCTGGTCGCCGAGGACCGGCAGTTCTTCATGGCCAGGCAGGGCATCGAAGCAACCGAGATGCCGCGCGAGGGTTCGTTCTGCACGCACACGGTGCTCGGCCACGAGGTGCTGGTGGTTCCGGACGCGACCTGCGACGAGCGCTTTTGCCGCTCGCCCCTGGTGACCGGCGCGCCCCACATCCGCTTCTATGCCGGCACGCCGCTGCTCACGCCCAACGGCTTCGCCATCGGTGCCTTCTGCATCCAGGATGTCGTGCCGCGACCCCACGGACTCTCCGAGGACGAGCAGGAACTGCTCGTCAATCTGGCCACGCTCGTCATGGACAAGCTCGAGATCCGCCGCCTGTCGACCATCGAGGCCGATGCGCGGAAACGTTTCGAGGCCGTGGCCGGATCGTCGGCCGATTCGATCATCTGCGCCGACGAGCACAACCGCATCCTGTCGTGGAACAAGGCGGCCGAGCGCATGTTCGGCTACGAGGCCCGGGACGTGATCGGCCGCAACCTGAACATCATCATCCCGCCGCAGTTCCGGGCCATGCACCAGGCCGGACTGCAACGCGCGGCGGCGGGTCTGGAGACCAAGCTCGTCGGCTCGCTGGTGACCGTGCCCGCCCTGAAACGCAACCTGGAGGAGTTTCCGATCGAGCTGTCCCTGTCGCACTGGGTCGAAGGCGGGGAGCATCGCTTCGGCGCGATCGCCAGGGACATCACGCAGCGTCTCGCGACCGAGGCACGGCTGAAGTACGCCGCCGAATACGACGCGATGACCGGCCTGGCCAACCGCACGTTCCTCGATGCGGACCTCGCGACGACCAGCGGAGCCGGGCTGTCCGTCGCACTGATCCTGATCGATCTCGACGGCTTCAAGGACGTGAACGACAGCCTGGGCCACGCGGCGGGCGACGAGGTGCTCAAGGCTGTCGCGAAGCGGCTGGCCGACGTCGCCACCGGCCTCGGGTTGCCGTGCCGGCTCGGCGGCGACGAGTTCGTCGTCGTCATGAGGAACGTCGACGATCCGTCGACCGCCTTGCGCATGGCCGATCGCCTGATCAAGGCGATCGAGCGTCCCGTGGAACTCGGGGAGCGTTCGATCTATGTCGGCGCGAGTGCCGGGGTGTCCTTCGCCTCGGGGGCGGCCTGGCCCATCGACGCCCTGTTCGAGCAGGCGGACCTCGCGCTCTACAAGGCCAAGACGGACGGCAAGGGTCGCGCCCGGGCGTTCACGCGCGACCTCCAGGCGATCGCCCAGACCCGCACGTCGATCAGTTCGGGCATCCGCCAGGCGTGGGAGCGTGGCGAACTGGCGCTGTACTACCAACCGCAGGTGCGGCTCTCCGATGCGTGCGTCGTCGGCGCGGAGGCGCTGATCCGGTGGAACCATCCGGAACGCGGCCTGCTCACGCCCGCCGCCTTCCTGTCGACCCTCGAGACCAGCCTCCTGGCGATTCCCGTCTCCGAGTGGATTCTGGAGACGGCGTGCCGCCAGGCGGCGGCGTGGCGCGCATCGAAGCACCCGACGTTCCGCATCGGCGTCAACCTGTTCGCCGCGCAATTGCGTTCGGGCGAGCTGCCGGGCGTGGTGCAGCGGGTGCTGCGCGAGACCGGGCTGTGCGCCTCCGCCCTCGAACTGGAGATCACCGAGAACACCATCCTGTGCAACGAGGCCCGCATCCACGCGGCCCTGCAGGCGCTGCGCGACATCGGGATCGGCATCGCCTTCGACGACTACGGCACCGGCTTCGCCTCCCTCACGATGCTGAAGAACTTTCCCGTGACGCGCCTGAAGATCGACCGCTCCTTCGTGAGCGGTCCCGACACGGGCGCCAGGGACCTCGTCATCGTGGAAGCCATCGCGCGACTGGCGCAGGGGCTCGAACTCGAGGTGATCGCCGAAGGCATCGAGACCCAGGCGCAGGCCGACCTCATGCGGGCCCATTGCCGGGAAGGGCAGGGCTACTTCTTCGGCCGCCCGATGACGGCGGGCGCTTTCGAGAAGACCTTCCTGGACGACCGCCGCTGCCGACCCGGTTCCGGCACGGCGTCCTAGACGCCGCGGATCGACGGGAAGACCGCCGAAGCGTTGTTCATCGGCAGCTTCCCTGAGGTCGTTCCACGGGAAGTGCCATACCGAAGCGATGCGGGCCGAGCCGTCGCGCGGCGACGCGAGCCTGCATCCCACGATCGCCACGCCGTCCCGTGCCGCGTCGCGGCCCCGATTACGATCGCCGCCATGACACGCGCGACCTCCTGCCTGCCTTCCCACCCCGACGTGGCTTCCGCGATGCGCGCCGCGCCGGTGGCGCGATCGGACGGGTCGGCCGATCGCGGCGCGACGCGCGAAATGCCCCGGCCGGACGGACCGCTCTCGCGCGCGCGGCCGGGACGCGAACTGATCCTGAACGCCATCCGCAAGGCGGCCGTCAGCGAGTTCAGCGCCCACGGACTGCGCGGCACTTCCACCCAGGCGATCGCCGCGCGCGCCGGGCTCACCAAGCCGCAGCTGCACTACTACATCGCGGGCAAGGAAGAGCTGTACGAGGAGTTGCTCATGCAGTGCCTGCACGACTGGAAGGTGGTGTTCGCCTTCGAGGGTCCGGCCGACGATCCGGCCGCGGTGCTGAGCGACTACGTCCGCAAGAAGCTCGCGCACGCCTTCGACGCGCCGGAGATCTCGCGCATCTTCACGCGCGAGGTGCTCGACGGCGGGCGCAACCTGGCGCGCTACTGGCCCAACGCGCGAGCCTGGACGCAGGCCAAGGTCGACGTCATCGACGGCTGGATCGCGCGCGGCCTGATGCGCCCGCTCGACGCGCGCATCCTGCTGATGCACGTCTGGGCCATGACGCAGAGCTACGCCGACTGCGCGTTGCAGACCCGCGTCATGCTCGACGTGGCGCCGGACGCGCCGCTCGAGCGCGCGCCGATCGAGCGCGAACTGGTGGCCTTCGTGCTCGCCGGCTGCGGGCTGGCGCTGCCCGCTGCCTGATCCCGGCGCGCGCGCCAAGGCGGTGCGTGGCCGCTGGCACACGGATTGCTTAATCTGACCAGTTGCTCTGATTAAGCGGTCAAGTCCATGCGCGTGCTCGTCGTCTACTGCCATCCGGTCGAAACCAGCTTCCATGCGGCGCTCCACGCCGACGTGGTGCGCCACCTGCGCGAGGCCGGTCACGAGGTCGACGATTGCGATCTCTATGCCGAGGGCTTCGATCCGGTGCTCTCCCGCGCCGAGCGCCTGGGCTACCACGACGTGCCGTCCAACCGGGCGCCCGTGCAGGCCCACGTCGCGCGCCTGCAGTGGGCCGAGGCGCTGGTGCTGTGCTTTCCGACTTGGTGCTTCGGCCCGCCCGCGATGCTCAAGGGCTGGTTCGACCGCCTGCTGATGCCCGGGGTCGCCTTCGATCTCAGCGATCCGGCCGACGTGAAGCCGATGCTCACCCACATCCGTCGCATCGCCGCCGTGGTCACCTACGGCCGCCCGCGCTGGATGGCGCTGTACATGGGCGACCCGCCGCGCAAGCTGGTGACGCGCTACCTGCGGCGGCTGACCGGCCAGCGCGCGAAGGTCGACTACCACGCGTGCTACCACATGAACACCGCCACGCCCGAGCGCCGCGGCCGCTTCAAGGCGCGCGTCGGCCAGGCGATGGCGCGCTTCGCCTGAGCCGGGAGCCGATGCCGTGAACGCTCCGCACCCCACTGCCACCGCCACCACCGTGCCCGCCAGCATCGACCGCCTGCGCCTGCCACGCTGGCTGCTGCCCACCGACTGGCCCGTGCGCGACGGCGTCGCCGCGCTGGCGCACCTGACCCTGGCCGATGGCCGCGTCGCGGCGCTGCGTCCGGCGCTGGACGCGGCCGCGACGGCGCCGCCTTCCGGTGTGTCCGGCGCATCGGGCGCGTCCGCCGTCGACGCTCGCGCCGCCTGGGACGCCGCCGGCGCGCTGGCGCTGCCGGGCTTCGTCGACGCGCACACGCACCTCGACAAGAGCTTCACCTTCGGCCGCATGACGCACGTGCGTCCGGGCCTGCTCGGCGCGATCGACGCCATGCTGGCCGACCGCGCCCACTGGACCACGGCCGACGTGCGCGAGCGCGCCGGGCGCGGCCTGGGCTGGGCCTGGGAGAGCGGCACCACGCGCCTGCGCAGCCACGTCGACTGGTGGGAGGCCGATGCCGTGCCGGTCGCCTGGGCCGTGCTGCGCGAGCTGGCGCAGGAGTGGCGTGGCCGGGTGCGGCTGGAGCGCGTCGCGCTGGTCAAGCTGCCCCTGTTCGAGGACCGGACGCAGGCGCTGCGGCTGGCCCGCACCATCGCCGCCACCGGACCGGACGCCCTGCTCGGCGGTTTCGTGCATTCGACCAACTGGAGCGAGAACGCGCTGCGCAACCTGCTGCTCGCGGCCCAGGCCTGCGACCTGGACGTGGACCTGCACGTCGACGAGGAGCTGGAGGCCTCGGCCGTCGGCCTGGCCGCCACGGCGCGGCTGCTCGGCGAGATCGGCTTCGAGGGCCGCGTGGTCTGCGGCCATGCCTGCGCGCTGGCGGCCCAGCCCGAGGCGCAGGCGCTGGCCACGCTCGACGCCGTGGCGCGCGCGCCGATCACGCTGGTGTCGCTGCCGGCCACCAACCTGCTGCTGCAGGACGCCACCACCGGCCGCACGCCACGACGGCGCGGGCTGACGCTGGTCAAGGAGGCGCGCGAGCGCGGCATTCCGCTGCTGTTCGCGAGCGACAACGTGCAGGACCCGTTCTGCCGCTCGGGCAGCTTCGACCCGGTCGAGGCGCTGGGTCTGGCGGCGCTGGTGGCGCAGCTCGACACGCCCTTCGACGCCTGGTCCGACACCGTCTGCCGCGCCGGCTGGCTCGACCGGGACCGGCCCGGCACCGCGTCGATCGTCGGCGCGCCGGCCGACCTGGTGCTGTTCACGCAGGCCGATCGCCATGGCTGGCCCTCGCGCGGCGGGGCCCGCGTCGTGCTGCGCGACGGCACCGTCACGCAGGGCGAGGCGCCGCCGGCATGGCGCCCGGCGCGCTGACGGCATGGACGCACGCCCCATTCCCATCCATCGCTTCCGAGGCCCACTTCCATGCTGCACGGCTACATCCCGCCCCACCGCTTCCTGCCCTACCTGAGCTGGACCCAGATCGCGGCCCTGCCGCAGCGCGAGGACACCGTGGTGGTGCTGCCCTGCGGCGCGATCGAGCAGCACGGGCCGCACCTGCCGTGCTCGGTCGACAGCGTGATTGCCTCGGGCGTCATGGGACGGGCGCTGGAGAAGCTGCCGGCTGCCGTGCCGGCCTTCGCGATGGCGCCCATCACCTACGGCAAGTCGGAGGAGCACCTGCACTTTCCCGGCACCATGACGCTCACCGGCACCACGCTGCTGGCCACCGTCACGGAACTCGGCGAGTCGGTCTACCGCGCGGGCTTCCGCAAGCTGCTGCTGGCCAACGGCCACGGCGGCCAGCCCCAGGTGCTGGAGATGGCCGCGCGCGAGCTGCGCCTGCGGCACGGCGACTTCGTCGTGGTGCCGCACGGGGTCTCGCGCCTGCCCAACGCGTCGGGCCGCCAGATCACGGCGCGCGAGAAGCAGCTCGCGATGCACGCCGGCCATTCGGAAACGGCGCTGATGCTGGCCCTGGCGCCCGAGACGGTGCGCATGGAACACGCCGTCGCCAACTACCCGCCGCCGTTCCCGGTCGCGCTGCTCTCGCCCGACGGCCGCCCGGCCTGCGCCTGGACGGCGCGCGACTTCGGCCCGAGCGGCGTCATCGGCGACCCGACCACCGCCACGCGCGCCCAGGGTCTCGAGATCCTGGAGACGCTCGCCGACAGCTGGGTGCAGGTGCTCACCGAGCTGCACGCGCTGCGCTGGGTGGTGCGCGAGGCGGCCACCTGGGAGCGCGGCCAGCACCAGGGTTTCGTCGAATCCGCGCCCGGCGCCGCCGCCTGAGGCGCGCTCCTTGCGTCACCTCCCCGATCCCGCGTCCGTCCTTCCATCCCCTCGCCTGAAAGGTTCTCCCATGCGCCCGCATCCCGCCTTCCGTCCTGCATCGCACTGCGGCCTCGCCGCGCTCGTGGCCCTCTGCCTCGCCGCCCCGGCCCGGGCCCAGACCGCCGCGCCGGTGGAGCCTTTCACCTACATGACCAACTGGTACGCGCAGGCCGAGCACGGCGGCTTCTACCAGGCGGTGGCGCAGGGCATCTACAGGAAGCACGGCCTGGACGTCACGATCCGCATGGGCGGCCCGCAGGTCAACATCACCCAGATCATGGCCGCCGGCCAGGCCGACTGCGTGATGGGCTCGAGCGACATCCAGATGATGCAGGTGCGCGAAGGCGGCGTGCCCGTGGTCAACGTCGCGGCGTTCTTCCAGAAGGACCCCCAGGTGCTGATCGCCCACGACGACGTCAAGAAGTTCGAGGACCTCAAGGGCAAGACGATCCTGATCGGCGCCCAGGCGAACCGGGGCTACTGGCCCTGGCTGAAGGCCCGCTTCGGCCTGGTCGACGAGCAGACGCGCCCCTACACCTTCAACATCCAGCCGTTCGTCGCCGACCGGAATGCCGCCCAGCAGGGCTACCTCACGTCCGAGACCTTCGCGATCCAGAAGGCCGGCGTGAAGACGACCGTGCTGATGTTCAGCGACCACGGCTACCCGTCGTACGCCACCACCGTCTCGTGCATGGAGAAGACGCTCAAGGCCCGCCCGCGCCAGGTCGCCGCCTTCGTGAAGGCGTCCGCCGAGGGCTGGAAGAGCTACCTGGCCGATCCGGCGCCGGGCAACGCGCTCATCAGGAAGGAGAACCCCAACATGACCGACGAACAGCTCGCCTACAGCGTGGCCAAGCTCAAGGAGATGGGCATGGTCACCGGTGGCGACGCGGCCACGCTGGGCATCGGGTCGCTGACCGACGCGCGCGCCAAGGCGAGCTACGACTTCCTGGTCGCCTCCAAGCTGATCGATCCGGCCAAGGTCGCGCTGGCCGCCACCTACAGCACCGAGTTCGTCAAGGACGCGAAGGTGCTGCCATGACGGTCCACGCCCCGGCGCCCGCGGTCGAGGTGCGCTCGGCCGAGAAGACCTATCCCAACGGCACGCAGGCGCTGCTGCCGGTGGACCTGACGATCGCCGAGGGCGAATTCGTCACGCTGCTGGGGCCTTCGGGTTGCGGCAAGAGCACGCTGCTCAAGATGATCGCCGGCATGCTGGAGCCCACCGACGGCCGGCTGCTGGTCTGGCGCAAGCCGGTGGCGCAGTTGCACGACTGCCCGCACAAGCTGTCCTTCGTGTTCCAGTCGGCGACGCTGATGCCCTGGGCCAGCGTGCGCACCAACGTGCGCCTGCCGCTCGACCTGGCCGGCGTGCCGCGCGGGGAGGGCGACACGCGCGTGGCCGAGGTGCTGGCACTGGTCGGGCTGGACCGCTTCGCTGACGCGCTGCCCGGCGCGCTGTCCGGCGGCATGCAGATGCGGGTGTCGATCGCGCGCGGGCTGGTGACCCGGCCCGACCTGCTGCTGATGGACGAGCCCTTCGGCGCCCTCGACGAGATCACGCGCCACAAGCTCGACGCCGAACTGCTGGCCCTGTGGCGCGAGCGGAAGCTCACCGTGGTCTTCGTGACCCACTCGATCCACGAGGCGGTGTTCCTGTCGACGCGCGTGGTGATGATGGCCGCGCGTCCGGGCCGCGTGGTCGAGCAGTTCGTCATCGACGAGCCGCACCCGCGCACGGCCGACTTCATGGTGTCGCCGCGCTTCGCCCAGCATGCGCGCCGGCTCCAGGACAGCCTGCTGCGCGCCAGCGCGGAGACCGTGTCGTGAACGCGCTCGCGGATTCCGCCCCGGTGGCGCCGCCGGCGACGGCGCCCGCGCCCCGGGCCACGGCGGGCGCCGCCGCGGCGCCGGCGAAGCCCGCGGTCCGAGCGCGCGTGCCGCTGATGGCGCGGCCGCGCGTCCAGCGCGTGGTCTACCCGGCGCTGGTCGGCCTGGTGCTGGTGGCGATCTGGCAGGTCGCGGTCACCGCGCTGGAACTGCCGCCCTACCTGGTGCCGTCGCCGCTGCTGATGATGCAGACCCTGGTCACCGACTGGGTGCCGCTGGGCAACGCGCTGCTGGTGACGCTGAAGATCACGCTGCTGTCGTTCGCCGTCGCCACGGTGGCGGGCGTGGCGATCTCGTTCCTGTTCGTGCAGAGCAAGCGCATCGAGACGGCGCTGTTTCCCTACGCCGTGCTGCTGCAGGTGACGCCCATCGTCGCCGTCGCGCCGCTGATCATCATCTGGGTGCGCAACCCGACCGGGGCGATGACGATCTGCGCCGCGCTGGTCGCGCTGTTCCCGATCATCAGCAACACGACCCTCGGCCTGCGCAGCGTCGACCCCGACCTGCAGGCGTACTTCCGGCTGAACCGGGCCACGCGCTGGCAGCAGCTCACGCGCCTGCGGATCCCGAGCGCGCTGCCGTACTTCTTCGGCGGGCTGCGCATCTCCAGCGGCCTGGCGCTGATCGGCGCGGTGGTGGCGGAGTTCGTCGCCGGCACCGGCGGCGCGGGCGCGGGGCTGGCCTACCAGATCCTGCAGGCCGGCTTCCAGCTCAACATCCCCCGCATGTTCGCCGCGCTGCTGCTGATCTCGCTGACCGGCGTCGCGCTGTTCGCGGCCATGGCCTGGCTGTCCGGGCGCGCGCTCGGCGGCTGGCACGCCAGCGAGCTGTCCAAGGACTGACGAGGCGACCTCCCCATGAACCCGACGACCCCGATGACCGCCACGAACCCGACGACCGCCATGAACCATGCCTCCGACGAACGCCCGGGCGCGATCGCCGCGCTGATGGCCGCGCTGCCCGACCTCGACTGGATCACCGACGCCGGGCGCGTCGCGCGGCTGTCGCAGGACTTCGCCTGGTTCAGCCCGGTGCTCGATCGCCAGCTCAAGGACAAGCGCGCCGACGCGGTGGTGCGTCCTCGCACCGAGGACGAGGTCCGCGCGGTGGTCGGCGCCTGCGTGCGGCACGCCGTGCCGATCACGATCCGGGGCAGCGGCACCGGCAACTACGGCCAGACGACGCCGCTGGCCGGCGGCGTGGTGCTCGACATGAGCGGCTACGGCGCGTTGCGCTGGGTGCGTCCCGGCGTGGCGCGGGCGCAGGCCGGCATCCGCCTGGGCGAGCTGGAGAAGCAGGCCCGCGCCACGGGCCAGGAACTGCGCTGCCTGCCCTCGACCTACCGCAGCGCCACGCTCGGCGGGCTGTTCGGCGGCGGCTTCGGCGGCGTCGGCTCGATCAACTACGGGCCGCTCGCCGCGCCGGGCAACGTGCTCGGCCTGCGCGCCATGACCATCGAGGCCGAGCCCCAGGTGGTCGAGCTGCGCGGCGCCGAGGCGATGCGCATGCACCACCTCTGGGGCACCAACGGCCTGGTGCTGGAGCTGGAGATCGGCCTGGCGCCCGCCCATCCCTGGCTGGAGACGCTGGTGACCTTCGAGGACTTCGCGCCGGCGCTGGCGTTCGCCAACGCGCTGGCGCACGCCCCGGGCCTGGTCAAGCGCGAGGTGGCCTTCCTCGCGAGCCCGGTGCCCGACCACCTGGCGCAGCTGGCCGAGTACCTGCCGGCGGGCTGCCACGCGGTGCTGTCGCTGGTGGCGGAGCCGGGCGAGGAGGCCCTGCTGGCGCTGGTGGCGGCCCACGGCGGCACCGTCGGCTATCGCCGCACCGCCGCCGAGGTCCAGAAGAGCAACCGCACGCTGATGGAGTTCACCTGGAACCACACGACCCTGCACGCGCTGAAGGTCGACAAGTCCCTGACCTACCTGCAGAGCAGCTTCGTCCCCGGCCGGCAGGTCGAGCAGATCACCGAGATGGAGGCGCTGCTCGGCGGCGAGGTGCTGATGCACGCCGAGTTCCTGCGCAACCTCGACGGCCTCATCACGTGCAGCGCGCTGCAGCTGGTGCGCTTCACCACCGAGGCGCGCCTGGACGAGCTCATGCGGATCCATCGCGAGCGTGGCGTGCGCATCAACAACCCGCATGTCTTCATCGTCGAGGACGGCAAGGCGGGCGGGCCGCTGCCGCCGGACGTGCTGGCGACCAAGCGGCGCTTCGATCCCCACGGCCTGCTCAACCCCGGCAAGCTGCGCGACTGGCCGGTGGCCGGACCGGCCTCGCCCATCGGCGCGCCCGCGCCGGCCGGGGCCCACGCATGACGCCGTCCCCCGGAGGCGCCGGCGCCATCGGCGCCCCGATGGCCAACTACGCCGCCTTCCGCCGGGTCGGCGACTTCGTCTTCATGAGCGGCGTGGTGGCGGTCGACCCGGCGCGACGCCAGGCCGTCGCCACCTACGACGACCTGCCCGAGGCCGCGCGTGCCGCGCTCCGCACCCTGGGCTACGACACCGGCCAGATGTCGGTCGACGCGTACGAGGCGCCCGCCGTGGCGCAGAGCTGGTTCGTGCTGGAACGCATCCGCCAGCTCGCCGGGGAGGCCGGCGGCGGCATGCGCGACGTCGTGAAGCTGGTGCAGTATTTCCGCGACCTGAGGCACTACCCGGCCTACAACCGCGTGCGCGGGCTGTTCTACCCCGGCGAGCCACCGGTGAGCACAGTGGTGGAAGTGTCGCGTTTCCTGCCGGGCGACGCGCTGTGGATCGAGGTCGAGGCGACCGCCTACCTGCCGCGCTGAAGGCGGCCCGCCTGGCGCCGCCGGTTGCTGGACCGCCTGATCGCGCGCGAGTGGGTGGTGGCGCCCGCCGCCATGGTGATGGTGTTCCTGACCCGTCCGCTGGGGCTGATCGCGCGGTCGGGCATCCTGATGCGCAACACGCCGATCCTGATCGGACCGATCCACCACAACGACCGTGCCGGCCCGTCGCCGTTAGACGCTGTCGTCGAGGCCACGGTACAGCGGGCGCGGCCGGTGCTCCTGATGGCGCTGGCGGCCGTGCTGCCATTCGTCACGCTGACACGTTCCGTGTTCCGGGGAACGATGGCTGACACGCTCGTCGGCGGCATCCAGGCCCGCCGGCCTGAGCCCGGGTCCTGAACACGATTGTCTTAGACGACGAAACGCCGCCTCGGCGGCGCTCGCGCAAGACCCGGATCGGCGGGCGGGGACGTCACAATCGCGCCTGGGCCGGTGCTCGAGCCGGCCAGGATCGCGGAACCGTCCACATGTGGGAAGCCTCGCCCGGCCGTTGGAAGACCCTCCTGCTCGGACACGACCGGCGGCAGCGGATCTCGATCGCCATGACGCTGCCGGCCATGGCCGTGTATGCCGTGTCGTGCCTGGCGCAGTGGGTGTGGGCGCAGCAGGGGCACGTGTCCGAGGCCGCCGCCGCGCTGCTCGTCGCGGTCATCGCCGCCTGCCAGCTCCTGCTGTACGTGGTGCTGCGCAGCGGATGGACCCGGGGCCTGCCGGACCCCGCGCTCACGCTGCAGCAAATGGTGTTCGCGATGCTGTGCCTGGGCGCCGGCTACGCCCTCAACCACCAAGTGCGCGGGACGCTGCTGATGGTCGTGGCGCTGGTGCTGGTGTTCGGCGCCTTCACGCTCAGCCCGGGTCAATGCCGCACGCTGGGCTGGCTCGCCTTCGGCGTGCTGGGCACGGTGATGATCGCCGGCACGACGCTGGACCCGGTGCGCTTCCCGCCCACGATCGAATGGCTGAACGTCGTGTTCGTCGCGATCACGCTGCCGCTGATCGGCCAGCTCACCGGGCGCCTGAGCCGGATGCGCCTGAGCCTCCACCGGCAGCGCAAGGAACTGCGCGCCGCGCTGGAGACGGTGAGGAGCCTGGCCACGCGCGATCCGCTCACCGGCCTGCCCAACCGGCGCCACGTCCTCGAGACCGTCGAGGCGTGGCGTTCGGCGACGCCGCAGCGACCGGCGCCGCTGTGCGTCGCGGTCATCGATCTGGACCACTTCAAGGCCGTCAACGACCGCTTCGGGCATCCCTTCGGCGACGTGGTGCTGACGAATTTTTCCCGGGCGGCGCTGGCCGTCATGCCCGAGGGCGACACGCTGTCGCGCTGGGGTGGCGAGGAGTTCGTGCTGCTGATGCCGGACACGTCCCAGGCGGCGGCCATGGAAAAGCTCCAGAAGCTCCAGGCGCACGTGCGCGACCCGGCGACCTGGCGCGGCTGCGCGCAGGGGCAGGTCAACTTCTCCGCGGGCCTGACGGCCCAGCGCGTCGAGGAGTCGTTCGAGCAGACGCTCACGCGCGCGGACCGGGGCCTGTACGAGGCCAAGCGCGCGGGCCGCGACCGCTGCGTCGGCGTCTGAGGCGCGTCCCGCGCCACCGCCGCGCGGGGGCCGGCCGGCCGCCCCGGGCCCGTGCGCCGGGCGACTCATCCATGACGACAGCGCGGCGTGTGGGCGATGTCCTGCACGCCGCCGGGCGCGCCCGGCTAGCTTGGTCGGTGCGTTGGCCGCGCGTCGCGTCGCGGCTCCATCAGGCATTGATTCGAGGGCTCCACATGAGGATCACGGTCATCGGCGCGGGCTATGTCGGATTGGTCTCCGCCGCCTGCCTCGCGGAGGTCGGCAACGAGGTGACCTGCGTCGACATCGAGCAGGAACGGATCGCGCGGCTGCGGGCCGGGAGCGTGCCGATCCACGAGAAGGGCCTGCCCGAGCTCATCCGGCACAACGTGCAGTACGCGCGGCTGCAGTTCACGACCGACGTCGAGGCGGCGGTCCGCCATGGCGAGGTGATCTTCATCGCCGTGGGCACGCCGCCCGACGCCACCGGGAGCGCGGACCTGCGCCATGTGCTGTCGGCGGCGCGCTCCGTGGCCCGCTACATGCAGTCGGACAAGATCGTGGTGGAGAAATCGACCGTTCCGGTCGGCACCGCCCGGAAGCTGGACGCGGCCATGCGCGAGGAATTGCGCGAGCGGTCGCGCGGGGAGGGCGAGGCGCCGTTGCGCGTGAGCCTGGTGTCCAACCCCGAGTTCCTCAAGGAAGGCGCCGCGATCGAGGACTTCATGCGACCCGACCGGATCGTCGTCGGCACGGCGGACGACGCGGCCGGCGCGCGCGCGCGGGAGGTGATGCGCGCGCTTTACGCGCCGTTCAACCGCCACAGCGATCGCCTGCTGTTCATGGACGTCGCGTCCGCCGAGTTCACCAAGTACGCGGCCAACGCGATGCTGGCGACGCGCATCAGCTTCATCAACGAACTCGCCAACCTCGCGGACGCCCTGGGCGTGGACATCGAGCACGTGCGCAAGGGCATCGGTTCCGACCAGCGGATCGGCTACGGCTTCCTGTACGCCGGGCTCGGCTATGGCGGCAGCTGTTTTCCGAAGGATGTGAGCGCGCTGCTGCGGACCGCCGTCGAGCAGGGGCAGCGGCTGCGCATCCTCGAGGCCGTGGGGGCGGTGAACGACGCGCAGAAGCACGTGCTCGTGGCCAAGGTGCTGAAGCGGTTCAACCACGATCTGAGCGGCCTGACCTTCGCCGTCTGGGGGCTGGCCTTCAAGCCCGAGACCGACGACATGCGCGAGGCGCCCAGCCGGGTCGTCATCCGGGAACTGCTCACGCGCGGCGCCCGCGTGGTCGCGCACGACCCGGTGGCGATGGACGAGGCCCGCCGCTGCCTGGGCGGCGATCTGGCGGACGTCCCCCACTGGAGCGAGAGCCTGCGTTTCGAGCCGGTGGCCCTCCAGGCGGTGGAAGGCGCCGATGCGCTGATCGTGCTGACCGACTGGAAGGAATACAAGAGTCCCGACTTCGAGCGGCTGCGGACGTCCCTGAAACGCCCGCTCATCTTCGACGGCCGCAACCTGTTCGACCCGGCGCTGCGCACGCGCGGCTTCGAGTACTGCGCGATCGGACGGTAGGCCCGCGCCCATCGGCACTCAGCCGCCCGGCCCGGCCCGCAGCGCGGTGCGCAGGGCTTCGCGGTAGCGCTCGCGCGCGGTGACGAGCGCCTTGCGGTCCGCTTCGCCCGCGCCCGCGGCGCTCTCGACGGCCAGGGCGAAATGGCCCCACTGGAACGCGAGGTAGCAGGGGCGCAGCAGGCCCACGAGCGACGCCTCCACCGCCGCGCCCTGCCGCCGGACGCGCTCGACGAGCGTCCCGACCTCGGCCGGCGTCAGGCCCAGCTCGACCTGCGCTCCGGCCACGTCCCAGGCGATGTCCTGGCAGCCGACGAGGTCGTGCGCGGCCGCGCGCCTGCAGTGACCGGGCGACCCCGGTGGCCGGCCGCCGTCGCATGGCGACGCGCCGATTGTTCGTCCTGGCGCACGGCCCGTTCCGATCCGGCCGGGTTATCACGCGCCGGATGCGTGCCTACAGTCGATGTTCCATCCCCAGGACCACCGACATGACGCCCCTCCCGTCCCCGACGCCCGCCACCCCCGCCGCCACGGCGCCCGCGCTCACCTTCGCCTTCGCCGGCCGCCCGGTGCACCGGCTGGGCTACGGCGCCATGCAGCTCGCCGGCCCCGGCGTCTTCGGGCCGCCCAGGGACCGCGACGCGGCGCTGGACGTCCTGCGCACCGCCGTGGCCGAAGGCGTCGATCACATCGACACCAGCGATTTCTACGGCCCGCACGTCACCAACCGGCTCATCCGCGAGGCGCTGCATCCCTACCGCGACGGCCTGACCCTGGTCACCAAGGTCGGCGCGGCGCGCGGCGCGGACGCCTCCTGGCGTCCGGCCCTCGGGCGCGAGGAACTCGTCGCGGCCGTGCACGACAACCTGCGCAACCTCGGCCTGGACGTGCTCGACGTGGTGAACCTGCGCAGCATGCACGGCCTCCACGGTCCGGCCGAGGGTTCGCTCGAAGCGCCGCTCGCGGTGCTGGCCGACCTGCAGCGGCAGGGCCTGGTGCGCCACATCGGGCTGAGCAACGTGACCTCGCGCCAGCTGGACGATGCCCGCCGCGTGTGCGAGATCGTCTGCGTCCAGAACATGTACAACCTGGCGCGGCGCGAGGACGACGCCCTGGTCGAGCGGTGCGCGCGGGACGGCATCGCCTACGTGCCCTTCTTTCCGCTCGGCGGCTTCAGTCCGCTGCAGTCGCGGGCGCTGTCCGAGGTGGCGGCCACGCTCGGCGCCACGCCGATGCAGGTCGCGCTGGCCTGGCTGCTGCAGCGCGCGCCGAACCTGCTGCTGATCCCGGGCACCTCGTCGGTGGCCCACCTGCGCGAGAACCTGGCGGCCGCCGGCCTGCGGCTGGACGCCGCCGCCATCGCCCGGCTGGACGGCATCGCGACCGAGGGTGCGGCGACGCACTGAGGCACCGGGGCACCGGGGCACTGGAGCATCGGGACAGCGGCACATCGAGGGGAGGCGCTCGCGCTCGGGCATGCCCCTTGCCGCGACCCGCCACGACGCCGGCCCGCGCGCGCGGCCGGCGTCCCGGCCCCGCCACGTCCTTCCTGATTGCTCCCGATGACGAACCCTCCCAGCGCGTCGACGCCGGCGCGCGAGATTCCCCGGCTCCCCCGGTGGGACAGCAGCCTCGCGCTCCTGGCCGATCCCTACCGCTTCATCCAGCGCGCCTGCCGGGCGGCGGGAAGCGACGTGGTGGCGACCCGGATCCTGCTGCGCCACACGCTGTGCATGACGGGGCCCGACGCCGCCCGGCTGTTCTACGACCCGGAACGGTTCGCGCGCGCGGGCGCCGCCCCGGAGCCGCTGCGCGCGACCCTGTTCGGCAAGGGCGGGGTGCAGGGCCTGGACGGGGCCGCGCACCGGCACCGCAAGGCGCTGTTCCTCGCCCTGAACCACGCGGACCTGCTGGCGGGGCTCGAACGGGTGGCCGAGCGGGAGTGGCACGCGTGCCTGCGCCGCCCGATGGGCGCGGCGCCGGTGTCGCTGTACGCGTTCGCCCAGGACTGGCTGGCCCGGTCGGCCTGCGCCTGGGTGGGTCTGCCGCTGGCCGAGCACGACGCGGCGCGCCGCACGCGCCAGCTGGTCGCCCTGTTCGATCGCGCGGCGGCGGGCGTGCGCGGCAACCTCGCGGCGCGCCTCGCCCGACGCCGGGCCGAGGACTGGCTGGCCGAACAGGTGATGGCGGCCCGCCTCCACCACGTCGAATTCGAGCCGGACGGGATGGCGCACCGCGTGGCCTAGCACCACGACGCGCACGGCGTCCTGCTGCCGCCCCGCGTCGCGGCGGTCGAACTCCTCAACGTGCTGCGGCCGATCGTCGCGGTCTCGGTCTTCGTCGTCTTCGCGGCGCACGCCCTGGAATGCCATCCGGCGAGCTACCGGGTGCTCGCGCGCGAGGACGACGCGGCCTACCTCGAGGCCTTCGTCCAGGAGGTCCGGCGCTTCTACCCCTTCTTTCCCGCCGTCGCGGCGCGGGTCGTGAAGCGTTTCGAGTGGGAGGGTCGCACCTTCCATCCGGGCACCCGGGCCCTGCTCGACCTGCACGGCACCAACCACGACGCGCGGAGCTGGGAGTCGCCCGACGAATTCCGCCCGGCGAGGTTCCTGCTGCGCACGCCCGGCGCCTTCGACTTCGTCCCGCAGGGCGGCGCCGACGCGGCCACCCACCACCGGTGCCCCGGGGAGGCCGTGGTCGTCGGCCTCGTGAAGCTCGCGGTGCGCCAGCTGACGCGACGCACCGCCTACCAGGTGCCGGCGCAGGACCTGCGGCTGGACCTGTCGCGGCTTCCGGCCCTGCCGCGTGACCGCTTCCTTGTCACCGGCCTGCGCGAGAAGGACGTCCCCGTGGCGTGAGACGGCGCCCGGGGGGTGCGTTCGCCGCTTCCTGGTGCGTGAAAGGCCGCGGAGCCCACCATTGCCGGGCATCTGTCCTGAATTTCCGTGGATTTCCGGACACCTCGGGGTCCGGGCGCTGGCACAGCGTTTGCTAAATGCCTACTGTCGACAGCTGACAGTGGCCATCCGAGGCCCGGTCCCGTCGACGTCCCAGTCATGGAGGTCACGTGGACACATCGCAGCACAGCTTCGCCGGCAACCCTTCGGACGGCGCGCGCGCCTGTCCGTCGGACGCCGAGCGCCGGGTCCGCGAGGACTTGGCCGCCGCCTACCGGCTGGTGGCGCTCTACGGCATGGACGACAGCATCTACACGCACATCTCGGCGCGCGTGCCGGGCACGGAGGACCAGTTCCTCATCAACCCGTTCGGCATGCTGTTCCGCGACATCACGGCGTCGTCGCTGGTCAAGATCGACCTCGACGGGCGCCTGGTCGGACCCAGCGAGCACGACGTCAACCCCGCCGGCTTCACCATCCACAGCGCGGTGCACGCGGCCCGCCACGACGCCGCGTGCGTGCTGCACACGCACACCGTCGCGGGGGTGGCGGTGTCGTCGCTGGCCGACGGCCTGCAGCCGTGCAACCAGTGGGCGCTGCAGTTCCACCGCCGCGTGACCTACCACGCGTTCGAAGGCATCGCGCTCGATCACGAGGAGCGCGAGCGGCTCGTGGCCGACCTGGGCCCGACCTCGCGCGCGCTGATCCTGCGCAACCACGGCCTGGTCACCCTGGGCCGCAGCGTGGCCGAGGCCTTCGTGCTGATGCACAACCTGGAGCGCGCCTGCCGCGTGCAGGTCGCCATCCAGAGCACCGGCCAGGCCGTCAATCCGGTGCCCGAGGCGGTGTGCGAACTCACCGCGCGCCAGTACGACAGCGGCGACACCAACCGCCTGGCCGCCGCGCCGACCGATGCCTACGCCCGTGAATGGCGGGCGCTGCTGCAGCGGCTGGAGCCGCCCACGCGCGCCTCGTTCCGGGACTGAACCCTCGTCCCGACCTCCCTTTCCTTCCTGCCCGCCCTTCCTCCGATCCCACCTTCCAAAGGACCGCCACGATGCAACGCCGCCATCTGCTCCAAGCCAGCTCCGCCGCCCTCGGCCTGTCCATCGCGGGGGTGCCCCTGCGCGGGCTGGCCCAGGGGAAGAAGGGCGTGGTCAACGTGCTGGTCCAGCCCGAGCCGCCGGGACTGATGATGGGCATCGTGCAGAACGGCCCTACCCAGCTGATCGCCGGCAACATCTACGAGGGCCTGCTGCGCTACGACGAGAAGCTCGCGCCCCAGCCCCAGCTCGCCACGTCGTGGAGCGTCAGCCCGGACAGCCGGACCTACACCTTCAAGCTCAAGCCCGACGTCAAGTGGCACGACGGCAAGCCCTTCACGTCGGCCGACGTGGTGTTCTCCTGCGACGTCTTCCTGCGCAAGACGCACGCGCGCTTCCGCTCCAGCCTGGAGCACGTCGAGTCGATCAAGGCGCTGGACCCGCTGACGGTGGAGTTCAGGCTCAAGCAGCCCTTCGGTCCGTTCCTGGGCATCTTCGAGAACGGCACCATGCCGATGATCCCGAAGCACGTCTACGAAGGCACCGACTTCCTGACCAACCCGGCCAACGCCACGCCCATCGGCACCGGTCCGCTGAAGTTCAAGGAATGGGTCAAGGGCTCCTACATCCAGCTGGTGGCCAACGAGGCCTACCACCAGCCGGGCGTCGTCGGCGTGGAGAGCGTGTACTTCCACGTCATCCCCGATGCCGCCGCGCGCGCCGCCGCCTTCGAGTCGGGCAAGGTCGACATCGCCCCGGGCGGCACGGTCGAGTACTTCGACGTCGGCCGCCTCGCCAAGCTGCCCGGCGCCGCCGTCACGACCAAGGGCTGGGAGTTCTTCGCGCCGCACAGCTGGCTGTGGATGAACCACCGCACCGCGCCGATGAACAACGTCAAGTTCCGCCAGGCCGTGTGGAGCGCCATCGACCGCGAGGCCATGGCCAAGATCGCCTGGTACGGCTTCGCCAAGCCGGCCACCGGCCCGTTCAACAGCCACATCGCCTTCGCCAGCGACGACGTGGCGAAGTACCCGCGCGACCTTGCCAAGGCGAAGAAGCTGCTGGCCGAGTCGGGCTACAAGGGCGAGACCCTGCGCCTGCTGCCGCTGCCCTACGGCGAGTCCTGGCAGCGCCAGGCCGAGATCGTGCGCCAGAACCTCACGCAGGCCGGCCTCAAGATCGAGACCGTCGCCACCGACGTGGCCGGCTGGAACCAGCGCTGCAACGAGTGGGACTTCGACCTCGCCTTCACCTACGTCTACCAGTACGGCGACCCGGCCCTGGGCGTGGGGCGCAACTACACCAGCAGCAACATCGCCAAGGGCTCGCCGTTCAACAACGTCGCGGGCTACGTGAACCCGAAGGTCGACGAGCTGTTCGCCGCCGGCGCGCGCGAGGGCGACCCGGCCAGGCGCCGCGCCATCTACCTGGAAGCGCAGAAGATCCTGGTCGACGAGGTGCCGGTGGCCTGGCTGCACGAGATCAACTTTCCGACGCTCTACCGCGCCCGCATCCAGAACGTCGTGAGCTCGGGCATCGGTCTGAACGACAGCCTGGGCCGCGTCAAGCTCGCCTGACGCCCGGGGCCATGAAGCGACTCCAATTCATGTCGGTGCGGCTGCTGCAGGGCCTGCTGGCGCTGCTGCTGATCGCGACCGTCAACTTCATGCTGGTGCGCGCGGCGCCGGGCGACCCGGTGTCGATCATGGCGGGCGAGGCCGGCGCGAGCGATCCGCAGTTCGTCGCCCAGCTGCGCCAGCAGTTCGGCCTCGACCAGCCGCTGCCCAACCAGCTGGCGAGCTACCTCGGGCGCGTGCTGCAGCTGGACCTGGGCTTCTCCTACCGCCAGCAGCAGTCCGTCGTCGCGCTGATCATGGAGCGGCTGCCCGCCACCCTGCTGCTCACGGGCACGGCTTTCGTGCTGTCGCTGGCGATGGGCATCGGCCTGGGGGCGCTGGCCAGCCGCCACGCCGGCCGGTGGATCGACAGCGCCATCACCGTGGTCGCGCTGGTGTTCTACGCCACGCCGCTGTACTGGCTGGCGATGATGGCGGTGCTGATCTTCACGGTGCAGATGGACCTGCTGCCGGCCTTCGGCTTCTTCACCGTCGGCGCCGACCTGCGCGGCCTGGACAAGGTGCTGGACATCGGCCGCCACCTGATCCTGCCGGCCGTCACGCTGGCGCTGTTCTACATGGCCGTCTACGCGCGCATGACCCGCGCGGCCATGCTGGAGGTCGCGCAGATGGATTTCGTGAAGACCGCCCGCGCCAAGGGCGTGTCACCCGGACGCATCCAGCGCCGGCACGTCCTGCGCAACGCGCTGCTGCCGGTGGTCACGCTCGCGGGCATCCAGGCCGGCGGAATGATCGGGGGGGCCGTGCTGACCGAGACCGTGTTCGCCTGGCCCGGCATCGGCCGGCTGATGTTCGACGCGCTGCTCCAGCGCGACTACAACCTGCTGCTGGGCTGCTTCCTGTTCACCGCGGCCATGGCGGTGCTGTTCAACCTGATCACCGACTTCGTCTACACGCTGGTCGATCCGCGCATCGAGCTGTCCTGAGCGGCACCGAGGAACCATCCCTATGAAAAGCAGCTTCTGGCGGCGCTTCCGCCGCAACAAGGGCGCCGTCTTCGGCCTGGTGGTGCTGGCGCTGGTGGCGCTGGTCACCGCGCTCGGTCCGCTGGTGGCGCAACACGACCCCTGGGACATGGCCGGGATGCCGTTCGCGGCGCCCCTGGCCGAGCCGGGCATGCCGCTGGGCACCGACACCATGGGGCGCGACATCCTCTCGGGCATCGTGGCGGGGGCGCGCGTGTCGCTGCTCATCGGCGTCGTCTCCACCGTGGTGTCGCTGTTCATCGGCGTGGGCGTGGGGGCCGTCGCGGGCTACTTCGGCGGCTGGATCGACGCCACGCTGATGCGCTTCACCGAGCTGTTCCAGGCCATCCCGAGCTTCGCGCTGGCCATCGTGCTGGTGGCGATCTTCGAGCCCTCGGTGCAGTCAATCGTCGCGGCCATCGCGGTGGTGTCGTGGCCACCGGTGGCGCGCTTGGTGCGCAGCGAGTTCCTGACCTTGCGCCAGCGCGACTTCGTCGCCGCCGCCCAGCTCGCCGGGCAGTCGACGCCGCGCATCATCCTGACGCAGATCCTGCCCAACGCGGCCTCGCCGATCGTCGTCATGGCCTCGCTGATGATCGCCACGGCCATCCTGCTGGAGTCGAGCCTGAGCTTCCTCGGGCTGGGCGACCCCAACCGCATGAGCTGGGGCTACATGGTCGGCTCGGCCCGCACGGTGCTGCGCCAGGCCTGGTGGATGGCGGTGTTCCCCGGCGTCGCCATCCTGATGACGGTGCTGGCGCTCAACCTGGTGGGCGAAGGCCTGAACGACGGACTCAACGCCCGCGCCGACGGGAAGGGCAAATGACGATGGACGCCATCCCCGTGCCGGTGCTGGACGTCCAGGACCTCGACATCCGCCTGCCCGCCGGCGGCGACCGCGCGCTCGCCGTGCGCGGCGCGTCGCTGCGGCTGATGGCCGGCCAGACGCTGTGCGTGGTCGGCGAATCCGGCTCGGGCAAGTCGATGATCGCCAACGCCATCATGGGCCTGCTGCCCCGGCCGCACGTCGAGCCCGTGGCCGGGCGCATCGTGTTCGACGGCCAGGACCTGCTGCAGCTGGGCGAGGACGGGTTGCGCACGCTGCGCGGCCGGCGCATCGGCATGGTGTTCCAGGAGCCGATGTCCGCGCTCAACCCGGTGATGCGCATCGGCGAGCAGATCGCCGAGGTGTTCGACGCCCACGTGCGCCTGCCGGCGGCCGAGAAGCGCCGCCGCATCCTGGCCGCGCTGGCCGACGTCGGCCTGCCCGAGCCGGAGGTGCTGATTGACAGCTACCCGTTCCGCCTGTCGGGCGGCCAGCGCCAGCGCGTGGTGATCGCCTGCGCGCTGGCGCTGGAGCCGGCATTGCTGATCTGCGACGAGCCCACCACCGCGCTGGACGTGACCACGCAGGCGCAGATCCTCGCGCTGATCCGCGACCTGCAGCGGCGCAAGGGCACCGCCGTGCTGTTCATCACGCACGACTTCGGCGTCGTCGCCGAGATCGCCGACCAGGTGGTGGTGATGCAGACCGGCCAAGTGGTCGAGGCCGGTCGCGCCGCCTCCGTGCTGGCGCGGCCGCAGCACGCCTACACGCGCAAGCTGATCGCCGCCATCCCCGACGGCCGCGTGCGTGCACCGTCGGCGGAACGCCCCGTCGAGCGCGTGCTGCAGGTGCAGGACCTGAGGAAGACCTACGTCACCGGCGGCACGCTGTTCAGGAAGGGCCGCCGCGTCGAGGCCGCCCGGGGCCTGAGCTTCGAGCTGCGCCGGGGCGAGACGCTGGGCCTGGTGGGCGAGTCCGGCTCGGGCAAGTCGACCGTGGGACGCTGCATCGTCGGGCTGTCGCCGTTCGACGGCGGCCGCGTCCTGTTCAACGGCCGCGCGATGCAGTCCGGTGCGCAGTTCCGGGCGCAGTCGCAGGGCCGCATCCAGATGGTGTTCCAGGACCCCTACGCGTCGCTCAACCCGCGCCACCGCGTCGGGCCGACGATCGCCGCCGGCCCGATCGCGCAGGGCCTGCCCAGGGCCGAGGCCATGGCGCGCGCGCTGGAGCTGCTGCAGCTGGTGGGCCTGGGGCCGGAGGCGGCGGAGCGCTTCCCGCACGAGTTCTCCGGCGGCCAGCGCCAGCGCATCGGCATCGCGCGCGCGCTGGCCATGCGCCCGGCGCTGCTGGTGGCCGACGAGCCGGTGTCGGCGCTGGACGTGTCGGTGCAGGCCCAGGTGCTCGCGCTCTTCGCCGAGGTGCGCGAGCGCTTCCAGCTGGCGATGGTCTTCATCACCCACGACCTGCGCGTGGCCGGCGAGATGTGCGACCACATCGCCGTGATGCAGCGCGGCGAGATCGTGGAGTACGGCGAGACCGCCAAGGTCCTGGCCGATCCCCGCCACGCCTACACCCGCACGCTGATCGAGGCCCAGCCCCGGCTGTCGGCCGCGGCGCGGCCGGAGGCGCTGGCCGCATGACGCTGCACATCGCGCTGGTCTCCGACCAGATCGCCCTGGACTACCTGCTGCCGGCGTTCCGCGAGCGCTTTCCCGACGCGGCGCTGCACCGCATCGACACCGAGGTGCGGGAGCTGGACGCGCTCGGATCGATCGACGCCGTGGTCTGCTGGTCGCCGCCGCCGGGCCTGCTCGCGCGCATGCCGCGCCTGCGGCTGATCCAGTCGGTCGGCGCCGGCACCGACCACATCACGCGCGACCCGGCGCTGCCGCCCGGCGTGCCGGTGCACCGCATCGTCGACCCCGACATGGCCGCCGGGATGAACGCCTACGTGGCCTGGGCCGTGGTGCACGGCCAGCGCCACATGGCGGGCTATCTGGCCAGCCAGCGCCGCGCCGCCTGGGAGGAGTCGCCCATCGTGCCGCCACGGATGCACCGCGTGGGCATCGCCGGGCTGGGCGTGCTCGGCACGTCCGTGGCCCGGGCGCTGGCGGGCATCGGCTATGCCGTGCGCGGCTGGAGCCGCAATCCCAAGGACGACCTGCCCGCGGGCATCGAGGCCTTCCACGGCGATGCCGCGCGCGCCGACTTCCTCGCCGGCTGCGACACCCTGGTGTGCCTGCTGCCCCTGACCGACGCCACGCGCGGCGTGTTGGATGCGGAACTGTTCGCGCAGCTGCCGCGCGGCGCCCGGCTGGTCAATGTCGGCCGTGGCGCGCACCTGGTGGAGGCCGACCTGCTGGCCGCGCTGGACCGCGGGCAGGTCGCCTCGGCCGTGCTGGACGCCTTCGTCCAGGAGCCGCTGCCGCCCGACCACCCGTTCTGGCGCCACCCGCGCATCACCGTCACGCCGCACGTCGCCTCGCGCACCCGGCCCGAAGCCATCGCGCGCCAGACCCACACGCACCTCGCGCGAGCCCACGACTGAAGACAGGACCGACCCGATGACGATCGCAGAACACCGCAGCACCGGCGACAAGGACGTCGCCACGCACCTGCACTCCTACACCAACCTCGCCGCGCTGCCGCACACTCCGCCGCTGGTGATCGTCGAGGGCGACGGCATCCACGTCGTCGACGACCAGGGGCGGCGCTACGTGGAGGGCATGTCGGGCCTGTGGTGCGCGGCGCTGGGCTTCTCCAACGCCCGGCTGGCCGAGGCCGGCGCCCGGGCGCTGAGGACGCTGCCCTACTACCACACGTTCAACCAGCGCACCAACGTCGCCGTGGCCGACCTGGCCGAGCGCCTGCTGGCGCTGGCGCCGGTGCCCATGGCGCGCGTGTTCTTCGCCAACTCCGGCTCGGAGGCCAACGACAGCGCGGTGAAGATGGTCTGGTACTACCACAACGCCATCGGCCAGCCACGGCGCAAGAAGATCATCGCCCGGCGCGGCGCCTACCACGGCGTGACCGTGGCCGCCGCCAGCCTGGGCGGCCTGGAGGGCAACCACCGCGACTTCGACCTGCCGATCGAGCGCTTCCTGCATGTCGACTGCCCGCACCACTACCGCCACGGCCGGCCGGGCGAGACGGAGGCCGACTTCGCCACGCGCCTGGCCGCCCAGGTGGAGGAGCGCATCCTGGCGGAGGGCCCTGAGACCGTGGCCGCCTTCATCGCCGAGCCGGTGATGGGCGCCGGCGGCGTGCTGGTGCCACCGGCGGGCTACTTCGAGAAGGTGCAGGCGGTGCTGCGCAAATACGGCGTGCTGATGATCGCCGACGAGGTGATCTGCGGCTTCGGCCGCACCGGCGAGATGTTCGGCTCGACCACCTTCGGCATCCGGCCGGACATCCTGACCTGCGCCAAAGCGCTGTCCTCGGGCTACGTGCCGATCTCCGCCGTGATGGTCAACGACAAGGTCCATGCCGCTATCGCCGCGCACAGCGGCAAGCTCGGCAGCTTCGGCCACGGCTACACCTACTCCGGCCACCCGGTGGCCTGCGCCATCGCGCTGGAAGTGCTGCGCGTCTATGAGGACGAGCGCATCCTGGACCACGTGCGCGAACTCGCGCCGACCTTCCAGGCCCGCCTGCGCGCGTTCGCCGGACGGCCCTGGGTCGGCCACGTGCGCGGCGTCGGCCTGATCGGCGCCATCGAGCTGATGGCCGACAAGGCCGCGCGCACCCCGTTCGCCGCCGCCGACAAGGCCGGCTACCGCTTCGCCCAGATGGCGCTGGAGGAAGGCCTGATCGTGCGCGCCATGGGCGACAGCATCGGCCTGTGCCCGCCCCTGATCATTACCGCCGCCGAGCTCGACGACCTGTTCGAGCGCCTGGCGCGCGCCATGGACCGCTTCGACGCCGAACTCAAGGGTTGACCATGAAAGCCTTCTTCTCCGACGACCAACTGCTGCACGACCCGCAGCAGTACATGCGCGTGGGCCGCCTCTGCAAGCCCACCGACCTGCCCACCCGGGCGCAGGCCCTGATGGCGACGCTGGCCACGCGCGGCATCGCCGTGGCCGTGCCGCCCGAGGCCGGCCGCGCCGCGCTGGAACGGGTCCACGCCACCGACTACCTCGACTACCTGGAGACCGCCTTCGCGCGCTGGCGGGAGATCCGCAGCTTCGGCCTGGAGCCGGGCATCGAGGTGCTGCCCAACATGTCGCCGCACGGTCCGCGCACGGGCGCCTGCCCGTCGCCGTCGGTGCTGGCGCAGACCGGCTGGTACGTCGGCGACCTGTCCTGCCCGATCGGGCCCGACACCTGGCGCTCGGTGCTGCGCTCGGCCCATGCCGCGCTGGCGGCGGCCGAGACGGTGCGCGACGCCGGCGACCGCGTCGCCTACGCGCTGTGCCGGCCCTCCGGCCACCACGCACAGCGCGCGCGGGCGGCGGGCTTCTGCTATGTCAACAACAGCGCCATCGCCGCCGCCACGCTGCGCGACCGGTACGCCCGCGTGGCGGTGCTGGACATCGACGCCCACCACGGCGACGGCACGCAGCAGATCTTCTACGAGCGCGACGACGTGCTGACGGTCTCGGTCCACGCCGACCCGGCCGGCTACTACCCCTGGTACACGGGCTACGAGCACGAGCGCGGCGCCGGGGCCGGTGAAGGCTTCAACCTCAACCTGCCGCTGGCCCACGGCAGCGGCAACGACGCGTTCGCGCTGGCCCTGGACCGCGCCACGGCCGCCATCGAACGCTTCCGGCCGGAGGCCCTGGTGCTGCCGCTGGGCTTCGACACCTACGTGGACGACCCGATCAGCGTGCTGAGGTTCGACATGGCGGCCTTCCGCTTGGCCGGCGAGCGCGTGCGCGCGCTGGGCCTGCCCACGGTGGTGGTGCAGGAGGGCGGCTACATGGTGGAGGCCATTGGCGCCGCGCTGGACGCGTTCCTTGAAGGGCTGCGCGCATGACGACGACCGCATCGGAGACATCGCGGGCAGCGGCCGTGTCGGTGGACGGCGATCGCCTCTGGCGCAGCCTGATGGCGCTGGCCCGCGTCGGCGCCACGCCCCGGGGCGGCAACCGCCGCCTGGCCCTGAGCGCGCTCGACGGCCAGGGCCGCGACCTGGTGGTTGGCTGGATGCGCGAGGCGGGCCTGGCGATCACCGTCGACGCCATCGGCAACGTCTTCGGCATCCGTGCCGGCCGCGACGCCGCGCGCCGCCCGGTCATGACCGGCAGCCACCTCGACACCCAGCCGACCGGGGGCCGCTTCGACGGCTGCTATGGCGTGCTGGCGGGGCTGGAGGTGATGCGCACGCTGAACGACCGCGGCATCGTCACCGAGGCGCCGCTGGCCCTGGCCATCTGGACCAACGAGGAGGGCACGCGCTTCGTGCCGGTGATGATGGGCTCGGGCGTGCACTGCGGCGTTTTCACGCTGGAGACGGCGCTGTCGGCCACCGACGTCGACGGCCTCGCGGTGCGCGACGAGCTGACCGCCATCGGCTATGCCGGCGCCGCGCCCGTGGGCACCGTGCGGCCGGCCTGCTACCTGGAGGCCCACATCGAGCAGGGCCCCATCCTGGAGGCCGAGCGCACGACCATCGGCGTGGTGACCGGCTCGCTCGGCCTGCGCTGGTACGACGTGCGCGTGACCGGCATGGAGGCCCACGCCGGCCCGACGCCGATGGCACTGCGCCGCGACGCGCTCCATGCCGCCACGCACCTGATGCAGGCGGTCGTGGACATCGCCAACGACCCCGCGTTCGCGCCGCTCGGGCGTGGCACGGTCGGCGTGGTGACCGTGCATCCGGCCTCGCGCAACGTGATCCCGGGGCGGGTCGACTTCAGCGTCGACCTGCGGCACGAGGACGCCGGGCGGCTCGACGCGATGGAGGCGCGCTTCCGGGCCGCCGCCGCCGCGCTGGCCGCCGGCGACACCACCGGCGTGGCGGTGGCGGTCGACATCACCGACGTCCAGCGCTTCGAGCCCACGCCGTTCGACCCGGCGCTGGTCGCGTGCGTGCGCGCCGAGGCGGCCGCGCGCGGCAGCAGCCACCGCGACATCGTGACCGGCGCCGGCCACGACGCCGTCTACCTCGCGCGCACCGTGCCCACGGCGATGATCTTCGTGCCCTGCAAGGACGGCATCAGCCACAACGAGGCCGAGGACGCCGACCCGCGCCATCTCCGGGAGGGCGCCGACGTGCTGTTGGGCGCGATGCTCGCGCGGGCCGCATGAGCGTCGCGGGCGCACCGCCGGGCCTCGCGCCGCGCGCGTCCGGCACGGCCGGCGGGATCGCGCTGTTCCTGTGCGCGCTGGTGCTGTTCGCCGCCTACGACGCTTTCGCCAAGCACATGGTGGCGAGCCACCCGCCGGCGGTGGTCAACGTCAGCCGCTACCTCGCCATCGCGGTGCTGGCCCTCGCGCTGCTGCTGCGCCATGGCGACCTGCGCCTGTGGCGCCAGCCGCACCGGGGCCTGCTGGTGGCGCGCAGCGTGGCGTTGGCGGTGGTGGCCACCTGCTTCATGACCGCGCTGGTCACCATGCCGCTGGCCGAGGCCACGGCGATCTATTTCACGGCGCCGCTGTTCATGGTGGCGCTGTCGCCCCGGCTGCTGGGCGAGCGCGTCGGCCGCTCGCAGTGGATCGCGGTGCTGGCAGGCTTCGCCGGCATGCTGTGCATCGTGCGGCCGGGCGGCGAGCTGCCCCTGGCCGGCACGCTGCTGATGGCGGTCGCGGCGGTGTGCTACGCGCTCTTCCAGCTGCTCACGCGCCGGCTGTCGGGCCTGGTGCCGGCGCCGGTGCAGTTCGCCTACATGGCGCTCGCGTGCCTGGTCATCACCGCCGCGCCGCTGCTGTTCGCCTCGCACGTCGTGCTGCCCTCCGGGGCGGAGGGCGCCCTGATGATCGCCGGCGGCGCCCTGAGTGGGGGCGCCCAGCTGCTGCTGCTAGCCGCGTTCCGGCGCGTCGCGGCGGCCACGCTCGCCCCGCTGAACTACGTGCAGCTGCTGCTGGCGGTGCTCATCAGCACCCTGTGGTTCCAGCGCCCGCCCGACGGTCCCGCGCTCGCCGGGATGGCGCTGATCGCCGTCGCCGGCGCGTACCTCGCCCGCGCGCGGCAGGCGGCATGATCCCGATCGACCACCACGAGACACCGAGGACGACGACCATGCCCCCCTTCCGCGCCGCCACCGCGCCCGCCTTCTCCTCCATCCAGGTGCCCGACCTCGTCGGCGTGGTGGAGGCGCAACTGCAGCAGGCGATCCTGTCGGGTCGCATCGCGCCCGGCGAGCGCATCGTCGAGGCCGAACTGGCGCGCCAGATGGGCGTGAGCCGCGCCCCGGTGCGCGAGGCCGCGCGCCGCCTGGAGAGCCTGGGGCTGCTGGTCTCGCGCCCGCGCCACGGTTTCGCGGTGCGCACGGTGTCGGCGCGGCAGGTCAAGGACCTCTACGACGTGCGCATCCAGCTCGAACTGCTTGGCGCCGGCCTGGCCTGCGTCCACGCGGGCGACGCCGAACTCGCGGCGCTGGACGCGCGCGTCGACGACATGGTCGAGCGCGCCGACCGCCTGCCCACGGCCGAGCGCGTCGCGCTGGACCTGGACTTCCACTTCACGATCAGCGCACTGTCGGGCAACCACTACCTGCACCGCCTGTTCGACAACATGCAGACCGAGGTGCGCATGTTCCTGGCCCTGAGCGAGGACAGCTACGGCGACCTCGGGGTGCTGGCCGAGACGCACCGTCCGATCGCGCGCGCGCTGGCGCGGCGCGACGTCGCGGCGGTCCAGGACGCCCTGCGCTTCCACCTGGAGGACGCCCGCGCCCACGCCTGCGGACTGTTCGAGGACACCGCCCCGGGGCCCCGCGCGGCGCGGGTGCCCTGAGCCGTCGCCCCCCGCCTCCGAAGACGCCGACCCGCTTTCCTTCGTCACCCCCACGTCCCACCATGCAAGTCATCTACAGCGACCGGCACACCGGCCACGATCCGCAGCAGTTCATCGTGCGCGGGCGCATGAAGCGCAGCAACGAACAGCCCGAGCGCGCCACGCTGCTGCTCGAGGCGGCCCGCGCGCAGGGCCACGCCGTCGTGGCGCCGGACGACCATGGCGGCGGCCCGCGCGCGGCCATCCACACGCCGCGCTACCTGCGCTTCCTGGAGACGGCCTGGGAGCGCTGGCAGGAACTCGAAGGCGCCTCCGAGGAGGTCATGCCCAACGTGCATCCGTTTCCGGACCAGCCCTGCACCTACCCCGACAGCCTGGTCGGCCAGGCCGGCTGGCACATGGGCGACATGGCGTGCTCGATCGGCCGCCACACCTGGCACGCGGCCATGTGGTCGGCCCATGTCGCCACGCACGCGGCGCAGGCCGTGCTCGAGGGGGAACGCGCCGCCTACGCGCTGTGCCGCCCGCCCGGCCATCACGCCTACGCCGACCGCGCCAACGGCTTCACCTACCTCAACAACGCCGCCATCGCGGCACAGCACCTGCGACAGCGCCACGACCGGGTGGCGATCCTGGACATCGACGTCCACCACGGCAACGGCACGCAGGGCATCTTCTGGCGCCGCAGGGACGTGCTGACGGTGTCGCTGCACGCCGACCCGCACGTCTGCACGCCCTTCTTCACCGGCCACGCCCACGAGATCGGCGAGGGCGAAGGACTTGGCTACAACCTGAACCTGCCGCTGGCGCGCGGCACGCGCGACGACGGTTTTCTGGCCGCGCTGGCGACCGCGCACGACACCCTCCGCGCCTTCGCGCCCGGCGCCCTGGTCGTCGCCCTGGGCCTGGACGCGCACGAGAACGACCCCTACCGGATGCTGGCGGTGAGCACGGCGGGCTTCGCGCGCGTCCTCGGCGAGATCGCCCGGCTGGGCCTGCCGACGGTGCTGGTCCAGGAGGGCGGCTACCTCTCCGAGGACCTGGGGCCGAACCTGGCCAGCGCCCTGCGCGGCTTCGAGGCGGCGGCATGAGCGGCGGTGCGGCTGCGCCAGCCGACCTCGACGCCGCCATCCGCGCGGCGCTGCCCGAGGCCGCCGTGCTCACCGCGGCGCCGGCGCCGGTCGCCAGCGCCTGGGCGGCGGACCTGGCGCGGCGGCGCTACGGCCTGCGCGGCCGCGTCGAGCCGCTCGCCGGCGAGCGCGATGCCAACTTCCTGCTGGTGGACGCGGCGAGCGGCGCGCGCCGCGTGCTCAAGCTGTCCCATCCGGACGAGGATCCGGTGGTCGCCGACTTCCAGACCCAGGCGCTGCTGCACGTCGCGCGCACCGACCCGGGCCTGCCGGTCCAACGCCTGCTGCCGGACGTCGACGGCGCGGTCTCGTCGCGGCTGGCCGACGCCGAGGGCCGGCCGCGCGTCGTGCGCCTGTTCAGCTACCTCGAGGGCCTGCCGATGCCGCAGGCGCCGCGCTCGGCGGCCCAGCGCGGCAGCACCGCGCGCCTGCTGGCCCGGCTCGACCGCGCCCTGGCCGGTCTGGTCCACCCGGCCGGCGAGCGCGAACTGCCCTGGGACGTCCAGCGCGCCGACCGCGTGCGCCCGCTGCTCGTGCACGTCGCCGACCCGGCGCGGCGCGCGCTGGCCGAGGCCGCGCTGGACGACTTCGCGCGCGACGTCCGGCCGCGCCTGGCCGGGCTGCGCCGCCAGCCCATCCACAACGACTTCAACCTCTACAACCTGCTGGTCGATCCGGCCGAGCCGACGCGGGTCGCCGGCATCCTGGACTTCGGCGACATGGTGCACGCCCCGCTGGTGAACGACCTGGCCGTCGCCGTGTCCTACCAGATCGACGCGGAGGAGGGCGCGCTCGCCACCCTCGCGCGCTTCACGGCCGACTACCACGCGGTGTCGCCGCTGAGCGGGGCGGAACTGCGCGTGCTGCCCGGCCTGGTGCGCGCCCGGCTGGCCATGGTGGTGGCCATCGGCGGCTGGCGCGCGGCGCGCCAGCCCGGCAACGCCGACTACCTGCTGCGCAACAACGCCGTCTCGTGGGCGCGCCTCGCGGCCTGCGCCGACCTGACGGCCGACCGGGTGGAGGCGGCGATCGGCGCCGCCTGCCGCGTGCCGGAGCCGTCCCATGGCTGACGCCGCGCCTGGCGCCCCCGACGCGGCCGTCACGGCACACCTCGTCGCGCGCCGCGCGCGCCTGCTCGGGCCGGCCTACCGGCTGTTCTACGACGAGCCCTTCCATCCCGTGCGCGGGGACGGCGTGTGGCTCTACGACGCCGCCGGCACGCCCTGGCTGGACGCCTACAACAACGTCGTGTGCGTCGGCCACGCGCACCCGCGCGTGGTGGAGGCCATCGCGCGCCAAGCCGCCGTGCTCAACACGCACACGCGCTACCTGCACGACGGCATCCTCGACTACGCCGAGCGCCTGCTCGCCACCATGCCCGCTGCGCTCGGCCACGCGACCTTCACCTGCACCGGCAGCGAGGCCAACGACCTGGCGCTGCGCATCGCCGGCGCCCACACCGGCGGTACGGGCCTCGTCGTCACGCGCTGGGCCTACCACGGCGTGACCTCGGCGCTGGCCTGCGCGTCGCCGTCGCTGGGCGCCCACGTGCGCCTCGGCGATCACGTCCGCCTGGTCGACGCGCCCTCGGGCGGCGATGCCGACACCGGCCGGCGCTTCGCCGAGGGCGTGCGCGCGGCCATCGCCGACCTGCGCGCGCACGGCCTGAAGCCCGCCGCGCTGATGGTCGACACCGTGTTCTCCAGCGACGGCGTCTTCACCGGGCCGGCCGGCTTCCTGGCCGAGGCCGTGGCGGCGATCCGGGAAGCGGGCGGCGTCTTCATCGCCGACGAGGTGCAGCCGGGGTTCGGCCGCACCGGCGAGGCGTTCTGGGGCTTCCAGCGCCACGGCGTGGTGCCCGACATCGCCACCCTCGGCAAGCCGATGGGCAACGGCCATCCGGTCGCGGGCCTCGCGGTGCGGCCGGACGTCATGCGGGCCTTCGGGCAGGCCAGCCGCTACTTCAACACCTTCGGCGGCAATCCCGTCTCGATGGCCGCGGCGGCGGCCGTGCTCGACGTGATCGAGGACGAGCGGCTGCAGTGCAACGCGCTGGCGGTGGGCAACTACCTGCGCGAACGCCTGGCCGCCCTGGCCGAGCGCCACGCGCTGGTGGGCGAGGTGCGCGGCGCCGGGCTGTTCGTCGCGGTGGAACTGGTGAGCGACCGTGCGACGCGGGCACCCGCGACCGCGCAGGCGGCCCGGGTCGTCAACGCGTTGCGCCGTCGGCAGGTGCTGCTGAGCGCGACCGGCCCGCACGCCCACGTGCTGAAGATCCGCCCGCCGCTGGTCTTCCGGCGCGAGCACGCCGACCTGCTGGTCCAGCGCCTGGACGACGTGCTGGGCGAACTGGACCGAGGCGACGCGCCCGCCCGGGCGTCCGGGCGGACCGTGGGCTAGTCGCCCGGGCCCAGCAGCATCTCGACCATCGCCCGGAGGTCGGCGCGCAGGCGGTCGAAGCCGGGCTGGCGGAGCTCGAAGGTGCGCTCGTCCATGTAGAGGCCCCGGTTGATCTCGACTTGGATGCTGTGGCGGCCCTCGGCCGGCCTGCCATTGCGGCGCACCAGTTCCACGCCCTTGTAGGGATGGTTGTAGTCCACGCGGTGGCCGCGGGCCCGCAGGAAGTCGCAGATGCGCATCGACAGCGCCGGGTCGGCGGTGGTCCCGTCCCGGTCGCCGATGACGAAATCGGCGTGCGCCACGCCCGGGAATGCCGTCGCGTGGCTGGCGGCGACGGCCGGCATCGAGTGGCAGTTGATGTGGATGCTGCGGCCGTGGCGCGCGTGGGCGGCGTCGATGGCGGCGCCCACCGCCGCGTGGTAGGGCCGCCAGCAGCGCGCGATGCGTTCCTCGACCTCGGCCACCGAAAGGCGCCGGTCGTAGATCGGCACCCCGTCGTCGGTGTACTTCCAGATCAGGCCCTTGCCCAGGCGCACTTTCGACAGCACCACCGGATCGGTGGCCACGGGATGCGGCCACGGCCCGTCGAGCAGGTCGGTGTCGATCTCGGTCGTGTCGCGGTTGGTGTCGAGGTAGCTGCGCGGAAACAGCGCCTCGGTCCAGGCCACGCCCATCGGCGCGGCGAAGTCGTAGAGCTTCTCGACGTGCGTGTCCTCGGCGCGGCGCAGCGTCGCCCGGTCGCAGGACGAGCGGAAGTCGTCCGGGTAGAAGGTGCCGCTGTGCGGCGAGTCCAGCACCAGGCAGGTCGTGCCCGGCAGGGTCGCGATCATCGGCGCGGCGGCGTCGCGGGGTGCGGCCAAGCGGTTCCCGGCGGGGTCGGTGTCGTGGCGGTCCTGGATCAGTTTCAGTACGGGGTTCATGGCGGAAACGGTGTCAGTCCAGCTGGATGCGGGCGAAGGTGGCGACCTTCTTCATCTTGGCGATTTCCGAGACGATCTGCGCGGAGAACGCCGCGGGGCTGGTGCCCGACGGATACAGGCCCTGGCCGGCCAGCCGCTCGGCGACGGCCGGCTCGGCCAGCGCCTGGGCGACCGCCTGCTGCACGCGCAGGACGACCGGCGCCGGCGTGGCGGCCGGTGCCACGAGACCGAACCACGACGGATCGTTGAGCGCGCCGTGGCCGAGTTCGGCGTAGGTGGGGACGTCCGGCAAGGCCTCCAGCCGCGTCTTCCACGACACCGCCAGCGCCTTGAGCTTGCCGTTCTTCACGTAGGACAGCGACGAGGCGACCTGGTCGAAGTACACCGCGACCTGGCCGGCGAGCACGTCGTTGAGGGCCGGTCCGGCGCCGCGATAGGGGATGTGGACCATGGAGGTGCCGGTCGCGCTCTTGAAGAGTTCGCCCCACATGTGGCCGATGGTGCCGTTGCCCGGCGTCGCGTAGGACACCTTGCCGGGGTTCGCCTTGAGGTACTTGACCAGGTCGGCGAAGGTCTGGATGCCGGGCAGCTGCTGCGGGTTGATCACGATCACGCCGGGGGCCTTGACCAGTTCGGTGACGCCGACGGTGTCCTTGACGGGGTCGTAGGGCAGCTTGGCGAACACGGCCGGGTTGACGCCGTGCGTGGACAGCGTCGCCACGGCGAACGTCAGGCCGTCGGGCGCGCCGCGCGCGAGTTCGGCCATGCCGATGGAGCCGCCGGCCCCGGCGCGGTTGTCGATGACCACCGGCTGGCGCAGCAGGCGCTGCAGGGGCTCCTGCAGCACGCGGGCGGAAATGTCGGTCGCGCCGCCGGGCGGAAAGGGCACGATGAGGCGGATGGGCTTGCCTTCCTGGGCCCAGGACATTCCTGGGACGACGGAAGTCAGAACGAGTGCGGAAAGAACACTGCGACGGTGCATTGGCATCTTTCGGAGGTGATTGCGAGGAGGGTACCCAGGGGTTCGTCCGTTCAAAAGCAAAACCTGGACCTGATAACATTCCGATCCGGAATGATGTCATCACGCTTTCTTTCCCTCTCGCCATGTCGCTGCGCCGCCTCCACCCCCCGCTGCAACTGCTGCGGGCGTTCTCGACCGTCGTGCGTTTCGCCAGCGTGTCCCGGGCGGCCGAATCGCTGCACCTGACGCAGAGCGCGGTCAGCAAGCAGATCCAGGAACTCGAGCGCTGGGTCGGCGTCGTGCTGTTCGAGCGCAGCCGCAAGCGCCTGGCCCTCACGCCCGCGGGCGAGCGCTACGAGAAGGCGGTGCGTGCCCTGCTCGTGCAGCTGGAGGCGGCGACGCTGGAACTCATCACCAGCGGCGGCGACGGCGGTGCGCTGCACCTCTCGACCCTGCCCACCTTCGGTGCCAAGTGGCTGATCCCGCGCCTGCCCGCCTTCCAGCAGCTGGAACCGCAGGTCACGCTGCATTTCGTGCCCTACGTGCACGGCTACGACTTCCGGCGGCCGGAGCTGGACTGCTCCATCCTCTTCGGCGACGGTCACTGGCCGGACGCCCGCTCGCACTACCTGGCCGGCGGCGACGTGGCGCTGATCGCGCCGCCGCCGGAGGCGTCGGACGTGGTCGTCCGCTCGGCGCGCGACGTGCGGGGCTGCACCCTGCTGCGCCACGTCAGCGTGCCCGACGCCTGGCTGCGCTGGAGCCAGGCGCATGGCATGAGCGACATCGACCCGCTGGCGGGACCGCAGTTCGATCAGTTCCAGACCCTCATCCGCGCGGTCATCGCCGGCATGGGCGTGGCCCTGGTCCCGCGCTGCCTGGCGCGCGACGAGATCGCGGCGGGCCTGGTGGCCGAGCCGCTCGCCGATGGCGGCTACCGCAGCGACCTGGGCTACTGGTTCTGCTACCCCGAAGGCCGTGCGCGCCTGGCGCCGCTCGCGCGGTTTCGCGACTGGCTGCTGCCGCAGGCCGAGGCGCCCGCGCCCGGGCACGCACCCCGCGACCCGGCCGTCGACGCGGCGACGCAGCGCGTCGCGGCATCCTGAGCACGGCCCTCAGGGTGCCTCGCCCAGCGGCACGCTGGCCTCCTTGAGCACGCGCAGGACGAAGCTGGACTTGCTGTGGCGGATGCCGGGAATCCGGTAGAGCTTCTCGCGCAGCAGGCGTTCGTAGTCGCGCGTGTCGCGCACCGCGATGCGGATGTAGTAGTCGTAGTCGCCCGAGACCAGGTAGGCCTCCTGGATCTCCGGGATGGCCGCCAGCGCCCGGCCGAACGCGTAGAGCGTCTCGTCGGTGTGGCTCTCCAGCGTGAGCTGCACGATCACGAAGTCGCTGTAGCCGAGCTTGGCGGGGTCGAGATCGACCGTGTAGCGCCGCAGCACGCCTTGCGCCTCCAGCTTCTTGATGCGGCTCCAGCAACTGGTGGCCGACAGGCCCACCAGGGTGCCGATCTCCTGCAGCGTCTTGCGCGAGTCCTCGCGCAGCACGCGCAGGATCGCCAGATCGATCCGGTCCGGTGAATCTTCGGCCGCGCCGGTGTTCGGGCGATGGGTCTTCATGAAAAAGGGCGAATGGGTTGATACGGAACGCCCATTCTGCGCGTGCGGTGCGAACGCAGAGGCAGAGGCAAAGGCGGAGGCGGGCGCTCGGGCGCGCGGCGCGCACCCGCGGCCACCATGGACGCCGGGCCGTGTGCGGATCGCCGTGGGCGACGGCGGCTCAGGACCGCCACCACACGAGCGCCAGCGCGGCCACCGCGATCCACGCCAGCACCACCAGCGCCGCGCCGAGCCGGCTGGTGGGTCGGGCCCCCTGGACGCGCAGCCATTCGTCGGCCTGAGCCCGGCAGGCCGCCAGCACCGGTGGGGGCAGCAGCCGCACGGCCAGCCAGATCAGCGCCGGCAGCAGCAGGAGGTCGTCGACATAGCCCAGCACCGGGATGAAGTCCGGGATCAGGTCGATCGGACTCAGCGCATAGGCCACCACGAAGACGCTCAGCGCCTTGGCGTACCACGGCGTGCGCGGCGACCGGGTCGCCAGCCACAGGGTGACGCCGTCGCGCTTGACGCGCCGCGCCCAGGCCCCGAGCGCGCCAGCGACGCGCCGGGCCGCGCGCAAGGCGCGGCCCGGCGCCCGGGCACGGTCCGGCCGGTCGGGCGGCGTCACGGCGCCTCGCCTTCGCGCGCGTGCTGCTCGGTGAAGAGGGCGATGGTCTCCAGCAGGCTGCCCAGCAGGGGCAGGGGCTCCTTGTTGAGGCGGAAGCAGTGCAGGTCCATCGAATGGTCCACGTCGGTCGCCAGCGATCGGTAGGCGATCTCCGGCACGTGCACGTTGACCATCGACTCCGGAACCAGCGTCACGCCGACGCCCACGGCGGCCAGCAGGGTCGCGGTCACGACGTTGCTCGAGGGCTCTGCGAGGCGCGGAATGAAGCCCGCCTTGCGGCAGATCTCCACCACGCGCGATGCCGCGGTGACCTCCGACCCGAGGATGAAGGTCTCCTCGCGCAGGTCGCCGATGTGCACCCACTCGTGCTGGGCGAGCGGATGCGAGCGGTGCATAGCGACGAGCAGCCGTTCGCGGCAGATGAGCTGCACGTGGATGTCGGGCTCGATGGGCACCATGCGCTCGAACACGATGTCGACCTGGCCGCGCCGCAGGGCCTGGACCTGCGCCGGGGTCTGCGCGTAGTGGAGCGTGAGTTCGACGTCCGGCGAGGACAGCCGGAACTGCCGCAGGATGCGCGGCACCACGCCGTAGATGGAGGAGCCGTAGACGCCCACGCGCAGGTGGCCGGAGCGCCCGGTGCCCGCCCGCCGCGTCTTGCGCGTGGCCTGCTGCACCAGGCTCTCGATGTTGCGGGCCTCCTCCAGCAGGGCGGTGCCGGCCTGGGTGAGTTCCATGCCGGTGGCGGTGCGCTCGAAGAGGCGCACGCCGAGTTCCGCTTCCAGGGCCTGGATGTGACGGCTCAACGGCGGTTGCGACAGGCACAGGCGCACCGCCGCCTTGCTCAATTGCCCTTCCTCCGCCACGGCGATGAAAGAGGAAAGCTGCCTCAGGTCCATCGACCCTCCCTTCAATTTGAGTAAGACCCCTTGCCGATTGAGCATTGGATCATTGCGCGCGATTTCCCGACACTCGCCGCTCCGAGGCCAGGAGACGACATGGACGGAACCCCGGACCGGTGCACGGATGGCCGATGGACCGGCGACGACCCGGACATCGCCCCCATGCCACCGAGAGTCTGACAGGCCCGGAATTGCCGCGCGTCATCAACCCATCGATCCGGAATGAACAAAGAGACAAAGAAGATCGCGCTCAGTGGCGCATCGGGCAACATCGGCCGCATCCTGCGGGTCGAATTGCCGCGCCGGGGCCATGCGCTGAGATCCTGCGGCGGCCGCGAGGCGCTGGCGGCGCGCCACGAGGGCGAGGACGTCATGCACGGCGACCTGAGGCGGCCCGAGATCGTGGACCGCCTGCTGCGGGATGTCGATGTGCTCGTCCACATGGCCGGCACGAGCGTCGAGCGGCCCCTGCCCGAGATCATCCAGAACAACCTCGTCGCGCTGCACGAGGTCTACGAGGGCGCCCGTCGCCACGGGGTCGGGCGGGTGATCTTCGCCAGCTCAAACCATGCGTTCGGCATGCACCCGGTCGAGTCCAGGCTCCATCGCGAGGCGACCTACCGGCCCGACGGCTTCTACGGCCTGTCGAAGATGTGGGGCGAAGGCATGGCCCGCCTCTACTGGGACAAACACGGCATCGAATCGGTCTGCCTGAGGATCGGCAGCGCGGAGAAGGCGCCGGCCAACCGGCGCCACCTGAGCACCTGGCTCGGCCCCGACGACCTGATCCACCTGATCGAGCGCGCCATCGAGGCCCCCGACGTCGGCTATGCGGAGGTCTGGGGCATCTCGAACAACCGCCGCGCCTATTGGGATGTGTCCGAACCCAATGCCATCGGCTACGAACCCCGCCAGGACGCCGAGGACTGGGCCGCCACGGTCGAGCACGTCGTCGCGCATCCGGATCCGTTGAGCGCGCGCTTCCAGGGCGGAGCCTTCGTCGTCGACGGGTATTCGCGCGAACGTGGCGACGCCTCGACGCCCGTCTAGCGACCGCGCGCGACATCCTGCGATGCCATCGGGCGCCGCAATTGCATCGAATCCCGAAATTCCAACGAACGACAGAGACAAGACCATGAAGATCCACAAGACCCTGCGTGCCCTGACATTCGTCGCCGCGATGACATCGACGCTCGCCCAGGCGACGGAGTTCCGCTCGGCGGACATCCATCCGGACGACTACCCGACGGTGACGGCGGTGAAGTTCATGGGTGAGCGGCTCAAGGCGCTGTCCGGGGGCAAGCATTCGATCAAGGTGTTCAACAACTCCGCGCTGGGCAACGAGAAGGACACGATCGAGCAGACCAAGATCGGGGCGCTGCAGATGGTGCGGGTGAACATCGCGCCGATGAACAACATCTGCGCGGAGACCCAGGTGCCCACGATGCCGTTCCTGTTCCGCTCGGTGGACCACCTGCACAAGGTGCTCGACGGCCCGATCGGCGAGGACATCCTCAAGAGCTGCGAGAAGCAGGGCTTCGTGGGGCTGGCCTACTACGACAGCGGCGCGCGCTCGATGTTCACGGCCAAGCGGGCGGTGCGCAGCTTCGCCGACATGAAGGGGCTGAAGGTGCGGGTGCAGCAGTCGGACCTGTGGGTGACGATGCTCGAGGCGATGGGGGCGAACGCCACGCCCATGCCCATGGGGGAGGTCTACACGGGCCTGAAGACCGGGCTGATCGACGCGGCGGAGAACAACTACCCGACGTACGAGAGCGCGCGCGCCTTCGAGGTGGCCAAGTACTACACCAAGACCGAGCACTCGATGGCCCCGGAGATGCTCCTGTTCTCCAAGCGCGCCTGGGACCGGCTCTCCGCCGAGGAGCAGGGCTGGATCCGCCAGGCGGCCAAGGAGTCGGTGCCCTACATGCGCAAGCAGTGGGAGGCGCGCGAGGTGAAGTCGCTCGCCACCGTGAAGGCCGGGGGCGCGGAGATCATCGAGATCGACAAGGCGCCGTTCCAGGCGGCGATGAAGCCGGTGTATGACAAGTTCATCACCGACGACAAGCTCAAGGACCTGGTCAAGCGCGTGCAGGACACCAAGTAAGACGAGCACCCCCCTTCCCCATCATGTACACCAAGCTTTGCCGCGCGCTCGCGCGCCTGTGCATGTGGCTGGGCATCGTCGGGCTCATCGCGGTGATCTGCGCGGTGAGCTGGCAGGTGTTCGGCCGCTACGTCCTGAACAACACCCCCACCTGGGCGGAGAGCCTGGCGCTGCTGCTGGTGATCTACGTGACCATGTTCGGCGTGGCCGTGGGCGTGCGCGACGCGGGCCACATCGGGCTGGAGTCGTTCCTGGTGCTCGCGCCGGACTGGCTGCGCCTGAAGATGGAGTTCCTCATCCATGGGCTGGTGCTGGTCTTCGGCGCGGTCATGGCGTGGAACTGCGCCCTCTTGGCCGAGTCGGTGTGGGACTACCGGCTGCCCACCCTGTGGATCTCCGAGGGCTGGAAGTACGTGCCCGCGACGATCGCCGGCGTGCTCATCGTCATGTTCTCCATCGAGCACATCATCGCGCTGGCCAAGGGCCGCGAAGTCGAACCCGCCTGGGCCTGAACATGCTCACCCCCAGTCTTCGCGCACTTCGTGTCGCTTCGCCAACCCCCTTGCAGGGGGCAATACCAGCGGCCCGGCAAAGCCGGCTCCGCGGTATTCCCGGAAGTAACCCATGACCATCCCTCTCCTGATCCTGTGCGTGTCGTTCACGCTGTTCCTGCTGCTGGGCGTGCCCGTGGCGTTCTCCATCGGGCTGTCCGCGCTCGCCACGCTCGCCTACGAGGGCCTGCCCCTGGCCGTGGGCTTCCAGCAGATGACCTCGGGCATGGGCATCTTCTCCTTCCTGGCCATCCCGTTCTTCATCTTCGCCGGCGAGCTGATGCTCTACGGGGGCATCGCTGACCGCATCGTGGACTTCGCGCGCTCGATCGTGGGCCACGTGCGAGGCGGCCTGGGCATGTCCAACGTGGTGGCCTGCACGCTGTTCGGCGGCGTCTCCGGCTCCCCCGTGGCCGACGTCTCGGCCATGGGCGCGGTGATGATTCCGATGATGAAGAAGGAGGGCTATCACGCCGACTACGCGGTCAACGTGACCACTCACGCCGCCCTCGTGGGCGCGCTCATGCCCACCAGCCACAACCTGATCATCTACTCGCTGGCCGCCGGCGGGAAGGTCTCCATCGCCGCGCTGATCCTGGCCGCGCTGCTGCCCGCGGCCATCCTCACCATCAGCAACCTCGCCGCGGCCTACCTGGTGGCCGTCAAGCGCGGCTACCCCGCGGGCACCTTCCCCGGCTGGGCGATCGTCGCGCGGTCGTTCGCCGCGGCGCTGCCCGGCCTGTTCATCGTCGTGCTGATCCTGGGGGGCATCCTCTCGGGCATCTTCACGGCCACCGAGTCGGCCGCCGTGGCCGTGCTCTACGCGCTCGCCCTCACGGTGCTCGTCTACCGCAGCATCAAGTGGGAGCACTTCATCAAGGCGGCCTCCAAGGCCGTGCGCACCACCGGGGTCATCCTGCTGCTCATCGGCATCTCCAGCACCTTCGGCTACCTCATCAGCCTCTACGGCGTGGCCGAGCTCACCGGGCAGATGCTCTCCCAGATCACCACCACCCCGTGGCTGATCTTCCTGATGATCAACGTCATCCTGTTCGTGCTGGGCACCTTCCTGGACATGGCCGCCACCATCTTGCTGTGCACGCCGATCTTCCTGCCCATCGCCCAGCAGTACGGCATGACCTCCGTGCAGTTCGGCATCGTGCTGCTGATCAACTGCGCCCTCGGGCTGAACACCCCCCCCGTGGGCACCACCCAGTTCGTGGGCTGCGCCATCGGAGGGGTCTCCGTGGGCACCGTCATGCGCACCATCTGGCCCTTCTACGGCGCCCTCGTCTTCGCCCTCGCCCTCGTCACCTTCGTCCCCGCCTTCTCCACCTGGCTGCCCAGCATGTTCATGGCGGTCAAGTAGGAGGCCATGGCGCAGGACGCACCGGGCGTCGCTTTCAGATTTCTTTCGGATTTCAAACGCAGGAGACAAGCCATGAAGCAGAACAAAACGTCGATCGTCATCGGAGCACGCGCAGCCCCGCTCCCGTCCCGCCGGCCGCTGACGCTGGCCCTCGCCACCGTCTTCGGCGCGACCGCCCTGACCCTCGCGGCCTGCGGCGGTGGCGACGGCGGCACGGTGGAGGTCGCCCAGCCCGCGCTCGGCACGCGCTCCAAGCCGATCCTCGCGGTGGACGGTCGCCAGTTCAAGGACCTCAACGGCAACGGCCGGCTCGATGTCTACGAGGACTGGCGCTTCGGCACCGACGCGCGCATCGCCGATCTCGTCGCCCAGATGACGCTGGAGGAGAAGGCCGGCCTGATGCTGATCGACACGATGAACGCCGGCACCGACGGCGCGCCGCCGGCCAACGCCGGCACGTTCATTAACGACAACAAGATGCGACGCTTCATCTTCCGCAGCGTCGTGACCGCGACGCCCACGGCGGGTCAGGTGACGCCGCTGCAGGCGGCAAGTTTCATGAATTCGGTGCAGGCGCTGTCGGAGGCATCGCGTCTGGGCATCCCATCGGTCTTCAAGTCCAACGCGCGCAACCACTACGAGAAGGACGCCCGTGTTGGCATCAACGAGGCCGCGGGCGCGTTCACCGAATTCCCCAAGGAAGCCGGCATTGCCTCGGCGGCGCTCGGCGAGGAGGCCCTGCGGACGGGCGCCGCGCCGACGGCGGGCGACATGTCGATCGTGCGCACCTTCGCGCAGACCATGGGCGACGAGTGGAAGTCCATCGGCCTGCGCGGCATGTATGGCTACATGGCCGACATGTCGACCGAGCCGCGCTGGTACCGCGTCCACGAGACGTTCACGGAGAACGCCGACCTCAATTCGAACATCATCCGCACCCTGGTCGAGACGCTGCAGGGCCCGATGGTGAACGGCAGCTCGGTCAGCCCCGCATCGGCGGTGGCCCTGACGATGAAGCACTTCCCGGGCGGCGGGCCGCAGGAACTGGGCCTCGATCCCCACTACACGTTCGGCAAGACGCAGGTCTATCCGGGCGGCAATTTCGGCTATCACCTCAAGCCGTTCATGGCGGCGATCGACGCGGGCGTCTCGGCCGTCATGCCGTACTACGGCGTGCCCATCGAGGTCACCTACGACGGCGTGCGGTACGACCAGACCGGGATGGCGTTCTCCAAGCAGATCGTGACCGACCTGCTGCGCGGGAAGCTCGGCTTCAAGGGCTACGTCAACTCCGACACTGGCGTCATCAATGACCGCGCCTGGGGTCTGGAGCGCAAGACCGTGCCGGAGCGCGTGGCCGCGGCCATCAATGGCGGCACCGAGACGCTGTCGGGCTTCAACCAGGTCAAGACCATCGTCGATCTGGTCAACACCAACCTGCTGACCATGGCGCGCGTCGACGAGGCCGCCCGGCGCCTGCTGAAGGAACAGTTCGAGCTCGGCCTGTTCGAGAACCCGTACGTCGACGCGAGCCTGGCCACGGCGGCGATCGGCAGCGACGCCAACCGGGCGAAGGGACTCGAGGTCCAGCGCAAGTCGATCACCCTGCTGCAGAACCAGGACGGCACGCTGCCGCTGAGGGCGGGGTCGCGGGTCTACGCCATGGGCATCGCCAAGAGCGATGTCGAGCGCTACGGCTTCACCGTCACCGACGGCGAGGCGCTGGTCAACGGCGTGCGGCCCAGCGCCGCCGGGGCCGACTACGCGGTGATCCGTGTGGAAGTCTCCAATCCGCGCGCGGCCACCGCGCTCTACCGCAGCAACGACCCCGCCACCGGCGCGAATCCGGCGCGCATCAGTCCGATCACCGGCCGGGCTTGGGGCGCGGACGACCCCACCGGGCTGGACAACGGCATCGGCTTCGGCGGCGCCTACCCGTGGGAGGCCAGCAACCTGTCGTTCACCACGATGGCGGCCTCGCAGTCCTGGCAGATCTCGCCCAAGCTGGCCGACATCCAGGCGGTGATGAACGAGGTCGGTCCGAAGAAGACGGTGCTGAGCATCTATTTCCGCCAGCCCTACGTGATGGACGAGGCCAGCGGTCTGAGGAACGCCGGCGCCATCGTGGCGGGGTTCGGCGTCGGCAACACGGCGCTGCTCGACGTGCTGAGCGGCCGGTTCAAGCCCCAGGGCCGGATGCCGTTCGCGCTGGCCAGCAACCTGCAGGCCGTCATCGACAACCAGCCCGACGTGCCCGGCTACCCGGCCAAGGACACGCTGTTCCCGTTCGGGTTCGGGCTCGGTTACTGAAGCGCGTGCCGCGAGACATCCTGACAAGAACTCCAAGGAGACAAACATGAACCTCACCCCCCCGCGCCTCGCCAGGACCGCCATCACCATCGCCATCACCGCCGTCCTCGCCGTCGGCTGCGGCGGCAGCGACGATGACAACCACGGCACGACCACGCCGCCCGTGACTTCGCCTCCTGTCACCACGGCTCCGGTGACGACGGATGCAGTCCGCACGACCACGGCGCTGAACAAGGACTGGCGCTTCGTGCTCGATGACGGTTTGACCGACGCCCAGGCGCTCGCTGCGAGCCTGCCGAACGCGGTGCCGGTGACGCTGCCCCACACCTGGAATGCGGTCGACGCCGCCACCACGGCGCAATCGACGCCTGCGACGCCGCTCTACAAGCGCGGTGTCGGCTGGTACCGGTTGGAGTTCGACAACGCGACAGCAGGCTCCGGCCGCAAGTGGCTGCAGTTCGACGCGGCAAGCATCACGGCCGACGTCTGGCTCAACGGCGCCAAGCTGGGACAGCATCGCGGCGCGTTCACCGCGTTCCGCTTCGACGTCACCGGCCTGCTGAAGCCCGGCGGCAACGTGCTGGTCGTGAAGACCGACAACCGCGCGGCCGCGCGCGACGGCGACGTGAACGCCATCGCGCCGTTGAGCGGCGATTTCAACATCTCAGGGGGCCTCTACCGGGGCGTGTCGCTGGTCTCGACGACCGCGCCCCTGCACATCGCGCTGGGTGACCTGGGCGGACCCGGCGTCTATGCCAGGACCACCAGCGTGAGCGGCGCCGACGCGGTCGTCAATGTGGTGACCAAGCTGGAGAACGCCCTGCAGGCGGCCGGTACCTACACCGTCACCTCGTCACTCCTGGACAGCGAGGGCAAGGCGGTCCGGCAGACAGCGACCAGCCGGGTGGACGTCAAGCCGGGCGAACCCGTCGCAGTGGCCCAGGACCTGAAGCTTGCCGACGTCCGGCTGTGGCAGGGTTTGGCCGACCCCTACCTGCACAAGCTGGTGGTCGAGGTCAAGGACGCCGGCGGCGGTGTGCTGGACAAGGTGGTGCGCGAGTTCGGCGTGCGTCAGATGCGCTTCGATTCCAACCAGGGGTTCTTCCTCAACGGCCGCAGCGTGCCATTGCGCGGCGTCAACATGCACCAGGACATGCTGGGCAAGGGCTGGGCGGTGTCGGAGCAGGACGTCGACCGGTCGTTCGCGCTGATCAGGGAGGTCGGCGCGAACACGTTGCGCATGGCGCACTACCCGCATTCGGACTACGCCGTGCAGCAGGCCGACCGGCTCGGTCTGGTCGTGATGGCCGAACTGCCTTTCGTCAACGCCAGTTCCGTGACCCGCCTGGCCGACCCCGAAGCGACCGGCTTCGCGGAGAACGCGCGGCTGCAGCTGCGCGAGCTGATCCGCCAGAAATACGACCACGCCTCGGTGGGCATCTGGTCGGTGGGCAACGAGGTGCAGGGTGGCGACGACACCCAGAACAACGTGAAGGCTTTGTTCAAGAGCCTGCACGAGACGGCCAAGGCCGAGGACCCGGGCCGGATCACCACCCTCGCCAACCAGATCAACCGCAGCGGCGACGTGGTGCGGCCCGACGCCATCACCCTGACCGGCGTGACCGACAGCTTCAGCGTCAACCGCTACTTCCAGTGGTACTACGGCCAGTCGGAGACCCAACTGGGCGACAACCTGGACGCCATCCATGCCGCGAGCCCGGCGCAGCCCATCGGCGTGACCGAGTACGGCGCCGGCAGCGGCCTCACGCACCACACCGACGACGTGCGGGGCGGGCGCGTGTGCTCCAGCGACACGAGCGGGGCCACCCGCATCTGCTACCAGCCCGAGGGCTACGCCAATTACGTCCACGAGAAGGCCTATGGCCAGATGAACCCGCGCGCCTACCTGATGGGGACCTGGATCTGGAACATGTTCGACTTTGGCTCGGGCAACCGCCACGAGGGCGACATCGGTCAGACCAACACCAAGGGGATGGTGACCTTCGGGCGCGAGGTGAGGAAGGACGTGTTCTTCTTCTACAAGGCCAACTGGACGCAGACGCCGGTAACCTACATCGCGGAGCGCCGCCACACCGACCGCGTCTACCGGACGGCGCCGGTGAAGGTCTACAGCAACGCGACCTCGACCGCGCTGCGCGTCAACGGCGTGGAGGTGGCGCGCAAGGCGGCGATCGAGTGCCCGCTGCGAGTCTGCGACTTTGGCGAGGTCGCACTCGCCGCCGGTCCCAACACCGTGTCCGCCGTGGGCGAGCATGCCGGCCAGAGCGTCGCGGACACCGTCACCTGGACCCTGTCGCCCCGCAACGTCGACAACGTCTACATCGCCGCCGGCCAGCTGACCAGCGGCTTCGTCTCCAGCGACGCGCTGCTGGGCAGCAACAAATACGGTTCGGACAAGTACTTCCAGAACGGCGAGCTGCCGCCGCTGTCGGGTCGCAGCACGGTCGGGTTCTCCGGCGCGGTGCCGATCGCCGGGCTGGGCACGACCACGGTCCCGGAAACCGGGCGGGTCTGGGACATGTGGCGTGAGGGCCCCGACTTCACCTACGAGATCCCCGTCGCCAACGGCACCTACAAGGTGACGCTGGGTTTCGTCGAGCCGACCGCGACCACGGCGGGCGCCCGGGTCTTCAGCGTGACGTCCGAGGGCGCGCCGGCGATCACCAACCTGGACATCTTCGCGGCCACGGGCGCGGCGAGGGCCGCGACGGCCCGCTCCTTCACCTCGACCGTGGCCGATGGCCGGTTGACGCTCCGGTTCGTGGGCAGCACCGGTCGCGCCCTGGTCTCCAACTTGGCCGTCGAGCGTCAATAGGTCTGCGGCAGACTGCATGGTTCGCGCGCGAAAGGCAGCACCAGCCCGGGCCGGCCGGAGTCGACCGGCTCCTCAGCGTCCGGCGTTCGCGGGATCGGCCGATGCCATCGGCAGCACGACGGTGAACGTGCTGCCCTGTCCGAGGCCCCGGCTCTGCGCGCTCACGCTGCCGCCGTGGTGCTGGAGGATCTTCCGCACGATGGCCAGCCCCAGACCCAGTCCGCCTTCCGCGTTGGAGGCGGCGCCCGGCGCCTGCACGAACGCCTCGAACAGCTCGGCGATGGAACCCGGGTCCATGCCGGTGCCGTTGTCGCTCACGGCGACCACGGCCTCGCGCGCGGCCGAGGCGCGGACGTCCAGATGGAGGGTGCCGCCCGGGTCGGTGTACTTGGCGGCGTTGTTCAGCAGGTTGGCGAAGACCTGGACCAGCCGCGTCGGGTCTCCCAGCACCTCGATGGGCTGCGGGCCCGTGTCGACCTGCAGGCGGTGCCCCTTCTTGGCGATCAGGGGCTCGCTCTGTTCCACCGCCTGTTCGATCACCTGCTGCAGATTCACGCGTCGCCGTTCCATCGTCAGGTCCTCGCGCATCACGCCCGAGAGGTCGGTCAGGTCGTTGGCCATGCGCGTCATGTGCCGGACCTGCCGCTCAATCAGCTCGCTCGCCCAGACCACGCGCCTGGCGTCGTCGGGCGTCCGGCGCAGGACCTCGCAGGCGGTGTGCAGTGCCGACAGGGGATTGCGGATCTCGTGACCGAGGGTGGCCATGGCGTTGTCCTTGGCCCGGTTGCCGGCCCGCAGTTGCCGCACGCTCTGGGCCAGGGCGTGGCGCGACGCCCGCAGGCGCCCGCCGATCGCGCCGATGCTCAGTCCGATCACGAGGAACAGCACGGTCCGGCTGATGTTCTCCAACTGCAGGATGCGCTCGATGCCGGCATCGCGGCCGATGAACAGGTAGGTGCCGATGGACGCGCCCAGCAGCGTGGCGAGCAGCGCGGGCCCGAAGCCGCCGCCGAACGCGGCGACCACGATCGCCAGCGAGAGGATGAGGTAGGGCCCCTGCTGACCCAGGAGCGGGTTCAGCAGGTAGCGCAGGGCCAGGGCGGCGGCGACGGCGGCGAGGGCGAGCGCGTAGTCGCGCGGCTGGGCGCGGACCGTGGGCGGTTCGGGCGGCAGCAGGGTCACGATCGCGGGGCCTGGAGGGTCTGAAGCATCGGTTTTCGACTTCTTTTGACGCATCTTAGCCAGCGGGCAGGCGGGCAGGCGGGCGACAGGGATCGGTGCACGGACGGGACGTGTGCGACGGCGCAGCATCGAGCCTCCCAATGCCACGGCGCCACAATGCCGCCGCGACGAACGACAAGCGGGAACGGCGTTGTCCGACATTCGCCTAACTGTACATTCATACAGTTGATTCTTTTTTGGAGCATTCCATGACCGACAAGACGACCCAAGCCCATGCCGATGAAAGCAACATGAAGAAGGACCCCAGCGACTGGGTCACCGGCGACGAGAAGATGACCGGCGCACAGCACTCCTACCTCAAGACCCTGTCGGAAGAAGCCAAGGTGCCGGTCGAGGACGACCTGACCAAGGCCGAGGCCTCGAAGCGCATCGACGAACTTCAGCACAAGACGGGACGCGGCGAATCGTCTTCCTGAAGCCGGCTCGTCGAGCCCGCATGCGCCCGGCGTCCGGGTGCCGTGGGCCGGCTTATTCGGCCTTCACGCCGGAGCGGGCGACGACGTCGCCCCAGTGCGCGGCTTCCTTCTCGACGAAGGATCCGAACTTCGCCGGCCCCTCGGGCGTGCCCACTTCGACGAAGAGGTGCTCCAGTCCGGCGCGCACCGCCGGGTCGGCCAGTGCCCGGTTCAGGTGCGCGTTGAGTCGCTTCACGACGTCCGGGGGCGTACCGGCCGTCGCGAACAGGCCGAACCAGCCTTCCTGGACCACCGAGGGGTAGTTCAATTCCTTGAACGTGGGCACGTCCGGGAAGAAGCGGCTGCGCCGGTTCGAGGCCACCGCCAGCGGCCTGAGCTTGCCCGCCGAGAAGTAGGGCGCCACCGCGCCCGCCGTGGCGAACATCATGCTGATGCGCGCGCCCACGAGGTCCTGCAGCGCGGGGGGACTGCCCCGGTAGGGGACGTGCAGGAGCGGTCTGCCGCTCGCCCGGGCGAACACGTGGCCCAGCAGGTGGGCGGTGCCACCGATGCCGGTCGAGCCATAGGTGATCGGCGCCGCGCCGATGGGAGCAAGCAGGGCGTCCAGCGTGCCCGGTCCGTCCGTCGAGACGACCAGCACGCTGGCGGAACTGCCGATGAAGCCGATCGGGGCGAAGTCGGCGACCGGGTCGTAGGGGCGTGGGCTGTACACCGCGGGCGCGATGGCGTTGGTGGCGATGTGGCCGAGCAGCAGCGTGTGGCCGTCGGGCTTTGCCTGCGCCACGAATCGGGTGCCGATGACGCCGCCGGCACCGGCCCGGTTGTCGACGACGACCTCGCTGCCCAGGGTCACGCTCAAGCGCGCGGCGACCAGCCGCGCGATGCCGTCGGTCGCTCCGCCGGCCGGGCCCGCCACGACGATGCTGATCGGCCGGCTCGGGTAGGCAGGCGTGTCGTCGATGCCCGCCGCTCGACCGGTGGCGATCAGGGTGCCGCAGAGTCCCAGCGCCAGCGCCGCGATCCATCCGCCGGCGGCGATGCGCGAACTCGTCCGGAAACGGCCGGGACGAGCCGTCATGGGTGGGCCCCGTGGCCGGGCCGCGGCGACGCCGCGCGGTCGCCGACCTGGGTGCGGTACATGAGGCGACGGGTCCGGGGATCGAAGGCATCGCGCCGGTGCAGGGTGACGCGGTTGTCCCAGGCGACCAGATCGCCGGGCTGCCATCGCTGGCGCCACGTGAATCGCTCCTGCGTCGCGGCCCTCCACAGGACGTCGAGCAAGGCCTCGCTGTCGTCGACCGACAGGCCCGTGACGTACGCGTTGCGACGTCGCCCCAGGTAGAGGCTGCGCCGCCCGTTGACGGGATGGACGCGCACCAGCGGGTGACGGGCGCCGACCGTCCCGCGGGGATCGGTGACGCGTTCGAAGCCCAGGCGCAGTTCGCCGGCGCTGTTGAGGCTGGCGTCGTGAACGCACTCGAGTCCGTCGATCGTGCGCTTCAGATCGGCGGGCAAGGCCTCGTAGGCGGCATACAGATTCAGGAACTGCGTGTCGCCGCCGCTCGCCGGGACTTCCCACGCGTGGAGCAGCGCGGCGCGCGGTGGCGTGGGGTTGTAGGTCATGTCGGCGTGCCAGACCGATTCGCCATCGCCGAGACCGCCGATGGGCTGGTCATCGATCCTGACGCTCGAGATCACCGTGACCTCATCGGGCAACGCGTCGATGCTGTGGTGCAGCGCCTTGCTGGCCACGGGCCGCTTGTCCAACGGACCGAAGTGGCGGGAGAACGCGATCAGTCCTGACAGGCTCAGGTGGGTCTGGTCCCGAAAGCGCAGCACCAGATGACGGTCCCACGCCTCTTTCAAGCCCTGGACCGTGCCGGCGTCGAGGGGCGCCATAAGGTCGACGCCGTCGACCTGCGCGCCGATCGCATCGCCCAATGCGGTCACGCGCATTTGATTCGTCACAGCCACGGTCATGTTCGATGCGTCTTCTCGGGTGGGGAAACCCTCATCGTAGGCAGCGGGATCACAAGGTGGAACGATCGCTTCCGCATTAGCAAATGAGAAAAATCGACTTGCCATTGCATCGCATCGGACAGATTGCGGAGATCCTGTCGCTCCTTCGACGCCGGGGTTCGACCGGAACTTCAATGTCCGTCGCGTGAGCCACGTAATCTACTAACGGTTTACGTGGTCTTGGTCGGAGAGCCAGGAGCCAGGAGCCAGGAGCCAGGAGCCAGGAGCCAGGAGCCAGGAGCCAGGAGCCAGGAGCCAGGAGCTTAATTACCAATGACGCGCTCACACAATGTCGCAATGCAAATCATTAGGCGTTAGCCTTTAATCAGCCATCGGACTTGGTCAGCGAGACGAGGGGAATGACTAATTCCGACCGGTGAACGCGATCTTTCGAAGCCGGCCGATATTGGGAACGTCAATGCAGCGATGCCGTGCGCAACCCGATGGTCATTGCCCGGACCCGAAAAGCGTTTTCGCACTCCGAATCGCTGTCAGGAAAATTAAGCCGCTGCGCCCGTGCGGCCTGTCTCGGACTCGAGCCGACGGCTCGACCGGGTCGCTGGCCGACCCTTGTCGGTCCCGATTCAGAAGGCGCGGTCTGCCTTCCTGTACATGATGGTAATATACAAACCATGATCGATCTCGGCGCCATCACCGCTTTTGATTGGGACGAAGGCAATGCCCGCAAGAACGACAAGCACGGTGTCTCGGCGGCCGAAGCCGAACAGGTGTTCTTCAACGCGCCCCTCCTGCTGCTGCAGGATGCGGCACACAGCAGCGAGGAACCGCGCTTCCACGCCCTGGGCCATGCCGACGACCAGCGTGCCTTGCACATCACCTTCACGCTGCGCCACGCGGGCCGATCGATCCGAGTCATTTCAGCCAGAGCCATGTCCCGAAAGGAGCGCGTCATCTATGAACAAGCGAACTAAGGCGATTCCGGCGTTCGACTCCGAAGCTCAGGAGCGGACCTACTGGGAACAGCACGACTCCACCGAGCACCTCGACTGGTTGCAGGCCCGGAAGGTGACCTTGCCCAACCTGAAGCCGACGACCAAGACGATTTCATTGCGGTTGCCTCAGCACCTGCTCGACTCGATCAAGGTGGCGGCCAATGCACGCGACGTGCCCTACCAGTCGCTGATCAAGGTCTGGCTGCAGGAAAAGCTCCACACGTCCTGAACGGCAGCGATCCGGGACGACGCTCGGTCGTGGACGGGCGCGACATCAAGACGATCCTGGCCGTGCCATCCATCGTGGTCATGGTCGGCCTGGCCACGGTGCTGATGCCGCCGCGGGCGTGAGGCGGGGGGCCGCGCCCATGGCACCGCGGACAGAACCGCTATGTCCGGTCGGTCGACGACCGGCGGCACCGGAGCACGTTCCTCATCGTGTTCTTTTGGGCTGGTGCTCGGCTCGGAACCGACTGCGAGCCCGTCGATCACGGCTGGCGCTCATGCATCGATCACGCCATCGCACGAGGCGTCGATCCGCGCGCCATCCCGCCGTCAAGAGGCCGGAATCGTCTAAATCTTCGGTATTCACCAAGCTGCGCGGCTTGATCGAACGTGATCTTTCGCACGCTCGAGACCCCCTGAATCGGGGCTTCCGGGGGGTTTCCAATCTTCAGCAAATTCGGCGCAGGTCGTAAAAACAGCAACACGGTCCTGATGCGCTTCGAATGTTCGGATGCGTGAAGACCACCCGCCGAAACGGCCTTGCCGGTCGTTGTCGATTTCAAAGTCACTCACTTTCAAGGACATTGCCATGAACGGTTTCTTCCAACCCCGATTCAGGTCCCTCGCTTGCGCGGCCGCCGTGGCCGCCGTGCTGGCGACATTGGGCGGATGTTCCTCGAGTGGCCAACTCGGCGCCTCGGCCGGCGGTACGAGCAGCGCCACACCGGGCGGGCTGAACAACCCCAACAAGGACGGTGCTTCCGACAACCTGGGTGGCATGGGTGGCACCGGCAGCGACAAGGACAGCACCTCGGGCACCGGCGTGGCCGACGGCGACACGGGCGCGAGCGGCGGCACGGGCGTCGCCGGTGGCGACACGGGCGCCGGCACGGGCGGTGGCCTGCCCGGGAACCTTCCCGGCGTCCCCGGCGGCACTCCCGGCGGCACGGGCGGCACGGGCGGCACAGGAGGCACCGGCGGCACGGACACCGCCGTGGCCTCGGCCACCGGCCAGCTGCTGGGCAAGACCGGCGAGGTCGTGAGCGGCGTGGGCGAGGTCGTCGCCACCGCCGGGGCCCGCACGGCCCTGGGCGGCGTGCTGGCCGAAGCCGGCGCGACGGTGGGCAGCGCCGGTGCGGCCGTGAGCACGGGCCTCGGCCAGCTGGGCACCGGCCAGGACGTCGTGGGCAAGACCCTCGCGGGCCTGCCGGCGGTCGTCGAGGGCGCGGGCGCGACGGTCTCGACGACCGGCGTCGCGCTCGCCTCGATCGCCGAGGGCACGCCCCTGGGCAGCGTCACGGACGTGGCCGGCAACGTGCTGGGCCGCGTGGGCGATGGCGTCGGCGTCCTCGCCGACCGGCTCGACACCGTGACCGGCGCCGACGTGGTGCGCCAGATCACGGGCGGCGCGAGCCAGGTCGTCGCGCGCATCGACAGCGTGCCCACCCTCACGCAGCGCCTGGGCGACGCCACGGGCATCGGCCAGCCGGTGGACGGGCTGCTCGACGGCGTGGGCAACCGGCTCCAGCAGCTGCCCGTGGGCGGGCTCACCGCGCTCACCCAGCCCGTGGGGGCGACGGTGGCGAGCGTCGGGGGCCTCGTGACCGCGACGGGTGCGGGCGGCGCGGGTGGTATCGGTGGCGCGACGGCCGGCGGCCTGGTCGGCGGCGCGGTCGCCGGGCTGCCGACGGCCATCGGCACGGTCGCGGGCCTGGGCGGCGCCGGTGCGGCGAGCGGCGCGGGCGCGCTGGTGGGCACGGTGGGCACGGCCGCGGGCGTGGGCACCGGCGTGGCCTCGGGCGTGGTCGGCGGCGCGCTGGCCACGGTGGGCGGCATCGCCGGGGGCGTGCTCTCGGGCGGGGCGGGCGCGCCGGTGAGCCAGATCGCCTCGGGCGTGGCCGCGGTGGTGTCGCCAGTGGTGGCGACGGTGGCTTCGGTGCCGGTGGCCGCGACGGTCGCGAACGTCGCGGGCGGCGTGGGCACGGCCGTGGGCCAGACAGTGGGCACCCTTGGCACGGCCGTCGGAGGCCTCAGCGGGGGCTCGGCCACGGGCGGGGCCACCGGCGGCGGCCTGCTCGTGGGCGTGGGCGCCACGCTCGGCCTGGGCGGCCGCACGGTGTCGAGGTAAGCGACAGCATCGACCGGTCCTGCGACAAAACGCTTCTGAATCGAGGACCGGTCGTGCGTCGCGAACCCGAGCACCATCGACCGTGGAGCAATCGACAGTCTGCGACCGTGGCAGACGATCCTGTGGACCGAACGTGCCGATCAAGGCACCCTGACCGACGGTCCTGCGTCCACAGAGAATTTCCCTGCCAATACAAGATGATTTATGTTAACAGTCTTCTAAGCCGAAGGGTGTTCTGAACTCGTCCCTCGAAGGACGGCATCCCAAAAAGCCTCGCCAGCCTTACCCAGCGGCATGCTCGAGCGATAGAGCCGGATCTCGGTGGGAATGTCGAACCTGCCGTCGGTCGATGCCCTGACAAGGCGTCCGGAGGCCAAGTCGTCCTCGACGAGCGACAGGGGAAGCCAGGCGATGCCGCGTCCGTCGATGGACATCGTCCGGAGCACCGATGCGAGGTGCGCAGTCACCACGACGCGCGTCTTCAGAAGCGCGAGTTGCTGTCCCAGCACCGCCCGCATGATGCGCCCGATGCCGGAGTCGGTGCTGTATTGAAGGACCGGCACGGCATCGCTGCCTTCGTGCGCCAGGGTGAACACGGGATTTCCGTGTCGGTCTCCCGAACAAACTGGAACCAGGGTGTCCGTGCCCACACGACATGACACATAGGCCTCCGTCGGGAGCCCGCCTCTGCTCATCGGATGGGCATGACTCAGCAAGAACTGCGTCTTGTTCTGCTGAATCAAGGCTTCGCAGCGTTGAAGCACGTCGGACATCAACTGGACGGGGCGAACCGTCGTGTGCATTTCGAGCGGACGGAGCCAACGGGGCAGGAACGTGAACGACAGCGCGTGCGTGGAAGCAATCCGCAGGGTGGCCGAATGCGCCTCCGAAATGGCATGTGCTTCCTCGGGAAGGACTGCGAGTCGCTCCATGAGCTCGTCCGCGACATCGCTGAACCACTCGCCACTGATGGTCAACTTGGCCGGCTGAGAACTGCGATCGAACAGCTCGACCCCCAGCCAAGCCTCCAGCGCCCGGATGCGGCGGCTGAAGGCAGGCTGGGTCACGTTTCTTTCCTGCGCGGCTCTGGAAAAGCTCCCGGTCGCGGCGAGTGCCTTGAAGTCGGCGAGCCACAGAAAGTTCATGTCGGTGCTTTCAAAGCATGGATAGCGAGAAAAAGAGCATTGGCCGCGAAGTCCGAAACATCGGACGATCGTTCGACCCAATCACTCAAGAGGCACAAACATGAAGATCGTCGAGATCCGCGAGAAGACCCTTCCCATCAGTTCGCCCATCCGCAATGCCTACATCGACTTTAGCAAGATGACCCTCAGCCTGGTCGCCGTGATCACCGACGTGATCCGCGACGGCAAGCCGGTCGTGGGCTACGGCTTCAACTCCAACGGCCGCTACGGACAGGGCAAGCTCATGCGCGAGCGTTTCATCCCGCGCATCATGGAAGCCGACCCGGCTTCGCTGGTCGACGACGCCGGCACCAACCTCGATCCGCACCGGATCTGGAACACGATGTTCACCAACGAGAAGCCCGGCGGCCACGGCGAGCGCTCGGTGGCCATCGGCACGATCGACATGGCGGTCTGGGACGCGGTCGCCAAGATCGAGGGCAAACCGCTGTTCCAGCTGCTGGCCGACCGCTACGGCAATGGCACCGCCGACCGCAAGATCTTCGTCTATGCCGCCGGCGGCTACTACTACCCGGGGCAGGACCACAAGAAGCTGCAGGACGAGATGCGCAGCTACATCGACCGGGGCTACACGGTGGTGAAGAAGAAGATCGGCGGCGCCTCGCTCGACGAGGACCTGCGCCGCATCGATTCGATCATGGAGGTGCTGCAGGACGGGCAGAAGCTGTGCGTGGACGCCAACGGCCGCTTCGACCTGGAGACCGCCATCGCCTACGCCAAGGCGCTGTCGCAGTACGACCTGTTCTGGTACGAGGAGCCGGGCGACCCGCTGGACTTCGAGCTGCAGGCCGCGCTGCGCAACTTCTACAAGAACCCCATGGCCACCGGCGAGGACCTGTTCTCCATGCAGGACGCGCGCAACCTGATCCGCTACGGCGGCATGCGGCCCGACCGCGACTGGCTGCAGTTCGACTGCGCGCTCAGCTACGGCCTGGTCGAGTACCTGCGCACGCTGGACATGCTCAAGGAGCACGGCTGGTCGGCGCGCCGCTGCATCCCGCACGGCGGCCACCAGATGTCGCTCAACATCGCCGCCGGCCTGGGGCTGGGCGGCAACGAGAGCTACCCCGACCTGTTCCAGCCCTTCGGCGGGTTCCCCGACGGCGTGAAGGTCGAGAACGGCTTCGTCACGTTGCCCGAGCTGGCGGGCATCGGCTTCGAGGGCAAGGCCGACCTGTACCGCGAGATGCAGGCCCTGTCGGCCTGACATCCAGCGCGCCACGACAAAAAACGGAGACAAGACATGAACCTGCTTTGGCGTTACACCGCCGGCCTGGCCCTGGCTGGCGCTGCCACCCTGGCGTGCGCCGAGTTCCCGGACAAGCCGGTCACGCTCGTCGTGCCCTTCGCCGCCGGCGGCCCTACCGACAAGATCGCCCGCGACCTGGCCGAGGCGCTGCGCAAGCCGCTGGGCCAGACGGTCGTGGTGGACAACGCGCTCGGCGCGGGCGGCACCATCGGCGCGGCCAAGGTGGCGCGGGCCACGCCCGACGGCTACACGCTGCTGGTGCACCACATCGGCATGGCGACGGCGCCGGCGCTCTACCGCAAGCTCGGCTTCAAGGTCCCGGACGACTTCGAGCCGCTCGGCCTCATCAACGAGGCGCCGTCCGTGCTGATCGGCACGCCCGGCCTCAAGGCCGCCAACTTCGCGGAGCTGCGCCAGTACCTCGCGGCCAACGGCAACAAGGTCAACCTGGCCAACGCCGGCCTGGGTTCGGCGTCGCACCTGTGCGGCCTGATGTTCCAGAACGCGCTGAAGGTCACCCTGACCCCCGTGCCCTACAAGGGCACCGCGCCGGCCATGACCGACCTCATCGGCGGCCAGGTGGACCTGATGTGCGAGCAGGCCGTCAACGCCGTGCCGCAGATCGAGGGCGGCAAGGTCAAGGTCTACGGGATCACGAGCCTGCAGCGCCTGCCCCTGCCGGCACTGAAGGACACGCCCACCCTGTCGGAAGCCGGCCTGAAGGATTTCAACGTCCAGGTTTGGCACGGGCTGTACGCGCCGCGCGGCACGCCGCCGGCCGTGCTGGCTAAGCTGAACGCGGCGCTGCGCGCCGCGCTGAAGGACCCCGAGCTCATCAAGCGCGAGGAAGCCCTGGGCCTGACGGTGGTGACCGACGAGCGACTCGACCCGGCCGTTCACCGGAAGTTCGTCGAGGCGGAGAAGACCCGCTGGGCCCAGGTGATCAAGGACGCGGGCGAGTACGCCGACTGAGCGTTCATCGACGTGAAGAATCCGCAGGCCGCGAGGCCTGCGTTTCGCGCCGGCTTCGCTCCCACGGCACAGCTTGAAGATCCGCCGAGCCAGCCGTGGTGATCGGCGATCGCTTCGTTCATCCAGACCTTGGGCGTCAATTCGAACTCAGACCCGGCGAGCGGACCTGCACGCCAAGGCGCAGCCAACGGCCTTTCAGTTTCCCCGGATCACTTTCACGTCCACTTCCGAAGCGAATGCGCAGCATCGCTTCTCCCGCGAAAGGCGGGCGACCGACCTCACGACGGCACCCCGAGGCGGATCACCGATGCCCGCCGTCCGCCCGCACCCGTGCCACGTCCTTCTCCAAGTCTTTCCACGGCCCGGCCTGCGGCGCGAAGCGCGCACGCATGTAGCCGGCGAGTTCGGCGATCTGCGCATCGTCCAGCGCGTCGCGAAAAGCCGGCATGAAACCGATGTCCTTCGTTGCCGGCGCACGCACGCCGTCGAGGATGGTGCGCAGCAGGTTGTCGGGGCGGTCGCTCGTCAGGTTGCCGTTGAGCGCGAGCGGCCGGTTGACGCCGAGCAGCGTGGGGCCGTCGCCGTCGTGGTGGCAGGCGGCGCAGGCGCTGTCGAACATGCGTTGCGCGGGACCGAGCAGCCGGTCTTTCGTGACGGCGGCGGCCTGCACGCGCTGGGACGCCCGGGCCGCCATCGCTGCCTCCGTGATCGCGGGCGCGGATGTGGATGCGGACGAAGCCTCGCCGCCGGTCGTGCCGACCGACGCCAGGTAGGTCGCCATCGCCCGCACGTCCGCATCGGGCACCTGCTGGAGTTCGCGCACGACGTCCGCCATCGGCCCGCCCGCGATCCCATGCCATTCGGTGTGGCCGTCGCGCAGGTAGCGGTAGAGCGCGTCCGCGTTCCACGGCACGGCGGACTTCGACAACCCGCCGAGCGCCGGCGCCTCCCAGCCGTCGGCGACGGCGCCCGACAGGAACGCGGCGCCGCCCTGCTCCGCACCGAGCCCATTGCGCGGCGTGTGGCAGGCACCGCAGTGGCCGAGGCCGTTGACGAGGTAGGCGCCACGGTTCCATTCGGCGCTCTGCGCGGGGACGGCGGCGTACGGCGTTGCGTCGTGAAAGAGCGCATTCCAACCCGCCATCAGCGGGCGCATGCCGAACGGGAATTTCATGTCCGGCTTCGGCGTCTCGGCACGCACGGCCGGCTGCGACATGAAGTACGCATAGAGCGCCTGCAGGTCGTCGTCGCCGGTCTTGGCGAACGCGGTGTACGGAAAGGCCGGATACAGGTGATGGCCATCGCGCGAGATCCCTTCGCGCATCGCGCGCTGGAAGGCGCTGAACGACCAGCGGCCGAGGCCGGTGTCGGCATCGGGCGTGAGGTTGGTGGTGTAGACCGTGCCGAAAGGCGTCGCCATCGCACGGCCGCCTGCGTTGGGCGGGCCGCCTTCGGCCGTGTGGCAGACCGCGCAGTCGCCGATGGCGGCGAGCACGCGGCCGCGTTCGACGGTCGATGCGCTGTAGGCCGGCGTGGTGAAGGCGACGGGCGCGATGGTGGCGCGCCAGCCGAGCAGCCCGGCGACGACGCCCAGACCACCGATGGCGAGCGCGCTGGCGACGGCCCAGGCGCCTCTTGCCTTCGACCCTGTCCCTGTCCTGCTCCGCTTGCTTTCGGCGGGAAGCTGGGAAGGAGACGCCCCGATCTGCGCACCCGCTCCGTCGTCGCGCGCCTGCGGTTTCCCGCCCCCGCCCTCGCCCGGAGAGGACGTGAGCGGATTCAGCGCCGCGCGCACGACTTCGGCCGTGAAGGGCGGCGCACGGAACCGAACCCCCGTCGCATCGAAGATCGCATTCGCGATCGCTGCCGTCCCCGGCACCGACGACGACTCGCCCGCCCCCAGCGGCACTTCGCCCTGGCGCGGCATGTGCACCACCTCGATGACCGGCACCTGCCGGAAATTCAGGATCGGATAGCCACCCCACTCGCGGCTCGCGACCGCGCCCGGGGCCGGCCGTCCCGCGACCACTTCGCCGCCGGGCGCACCGCCGGCGCGCTGCGGCGTGAAACGCACCTCCTCCATCAGCGCGCGGCTGGTGGTCTGGATCACGTTGCCGTGCACCTGGTGCTCGACACCGGCGGGGTTGACCATCAGGCCCGCATCGTGGCCGACGACCACGCGCCGCACGTGCACTTCACCGGTCGTGCGGTTGACTTCCACGTCGGCGACCCACGCCGCCCAGGCCGCCCCGTAGCCCGGCCATTTGCTGTGGACGTAGCGCGCATACGCGAAGCCCTGCCCGAACAGGATGTCGCCGCCCGCGCCCAGCCCGCCGTCGGCGTTCTCCTTCGGCCCGGTGCGCGGGCGCCAGCCGGCCTTCCGCGCCGTCGCCTGCACCAGCTCGATCGCGCGCGGATCGCTCAGGTGCCGCAGCCGGAAAGCCACCGGATCGACGCCCGCCGCCGTCGCCAGTTCGTCGACGTAGGACTCGTGCGCGAACGAATTCGGCAGCGCCGAGACGCCGCGCAGCCACGACGCGCGCACGATCGGCGCCATGTCGTTGACCTTCACGCGCAGGTTCTCGTAGGCGTAGGGCGGGCGCGCCGTGCGGTCGCCCATCTCGTAGGCGTGCGGCACCGGCTCGACGGTGCGCGTGAGCAGCAGCGCGAGCGTCGGCGCGCCGTTCGACGGGTAGGAGGTCTCGAAGTCGTAGGCGGCGACCTGACCGTCGGCCGTCAGGCCGCCGTCGATCTCCATCAGCTGCGCCGCGCCCTTCGGTTCCCACGCATGCTCCTGCTCGCGCGACAGTTGCACGCGCACCGGGGCACCCACCGCGCGCGACAACAGGGCCGCGTCGGCCGCCACGTCGTCGGCGCCATTGCGGCCGTAGCAACCGGCGGCCTCCATGCGCACCACGTCGACCTGCAGTTCGTCCAGCGCCATGAGCCGGGCCAGGTCGGCACGCAGCACGTGCGGGCTCTGCGAGCCGGCCCAGACGCGCAGTTGCTTCCCGTCGACCGCATCGCCCTGCCAGTCGGCCAGCGCGCACGACGGCCCGATCGACGCATGCAGCTGGTAGGGCCAGACATAGGTGCGGCGCATCGGCTGCGCGACCCCGCGCATCGCGCCGTCGACATCGCCTTCGTCGACCAGCAGCCGCTGCGTCGACGGGTTGTCGCGCAGCGCCTGCGCCAGGTCCGTGAGGTCGGGCATGCCGGGCCACGGCTTCCAGCTCACGCGCAGTTCGCGCATCGCCTGCTCGGCATGCTCTTCGCGCTCGGCGACGACGCCGACGAAGTCGCGCAGCACCACCACTGCGCGAAGGCCGGGCACATGGGCGACCGACGATTCGTCGACCGACTCCAGCGTGTTGCCGATGAAGTCGCCGTGGTCCGCGCCCGCGTACGGCGGCCGCACCACGCGGCCGTGCAGCATGCCGGGCACGCGCATGTCGTGCACGAAGACGAGTTCGCCCGCGAGCTTGGCCGGGATGTCGACGCGCGGCTGCGGCCTGCCGACCAGTCGGTAGTCCGCCGCCAGCTTGGTCGGCGTGAACGGGTCGAGTCGCATCACGACGCGCTGGCCGGCGACCAGCGCCCCGACGGCGACGTGCCGCGACGGATCGTCGCGCTGCGACACGATGCCGCCGTCGATGCGCAATGCTTCAGGCGATGCACCGAGCACGGTCGCGGCCCGCGCGAGCAGCCAGTGCCGCGCCTGCGCCGCTGCCGCGCGCAGCGGCACCGCGTGCACCTGGATCGACGCACTCGCGATCGTGCCGCCCTGGTTCGGCGCGCGTGCCGTGTCGCCGAGCACCATGTTCACCGCATCGAAGGCGACGTCGAGTTCCTCGGCGGCGATCTGCGCGAGCGCGGTGCGGATGCCGGTGCCGAGGTCGACGTGGCCGTGCAGCGCCGTGACGCTGCCGTCGTCCCAGACCGCGATCAACACCTCGTCGCCCTCGGCCGGATTGCCCGACACCGCGACCGGCTGGCCGCGCACCGGTGCGGGCGGCGGCGGTGTCGGGCGCACGACGACCAGCACGCCGTCGGCCGAGAGGAAGTCGCCGCGCGTGCGCGGCAGGTCGGCGCGGCGCAGGGTCATCGCCGGCTCATTCGGTCGCGGCTGCAGCGGTGCCGCCGGCCAGCCGCGACGCGGCCAGCTGCACGGCGCGCACGATCTCGACATGCGTGCCGCAGCGGCACAGGTTGCCCGAGAGTTCGGCGCGGATGCGGGCCTCGTCGGGCTGCGGGTCGCGCGCCAGCAAGGCCGCCGCCTGCATCACCATGCCGTTCAGGCAATAGCCGCACTGCGCGGCCTGCGTGTCCTCGAAGGCCTGCTGCACGGGATGCCAGTCGCCGCGCGACCCGAGCCCTTCGAGCGTCGTGATGCTGCGCCCCGCCACGCCGTGCGCCGGGATCACGCAACTGCGCGCCGCGATGCCGTCGACCCACACGGTGCAGGCGCCGCACTGACCCAGGCCGCAGCCGTACTTCGGCCCGTTGAGGCCCAGGTCGTTGCGCAGCAGGTGGAGCAAGGACGCCTCTCGCGACACGGCGCACTCGGCCGCGCGACCGTTGACCGTGAGCGCGAGAGCGGTGGCTGCGGACACGGTCTCAGGCGCCCGGGATGTCCGTGGATCGGATGCGCCTGATCCTGGTGGCCGCGAAAAGCCCGGACGACGGTGCGGCCGGACCGAGCGCGACGCCGGCGCGAAGGAGGGTTCTGCGATGCATGGCAACGTCCTCGTCCGTGGTGATGTCAGACGGAGAGATAGGCCCGGCGAACCTCGTCGTTGGCCGCGAGGTCGGCCATCGACGCCTGGTAGCGGATCTGGCCCTTCTCCAGCACGTAGGCCCGGTCGGAGACCAGCTCGGCGAAGTGCATGTTCTGCTCCGACAGCAGGATGCTCACGCCCTGCGCCTTGAGCTCGAGGATCATGTTGGCCATCTGCTCGACGATGACGGGAGCCACGCCCTCGGACGGCTCGTCGAGCAGCACCAGGTACGGGTTGCCCATCAGCGTGCGCGCCACGGTCAGCATCTGCTGCTCGCCCCCGCTCATGCGCCCGCCGGGGCGCTGCGGCATCTCGCCGAGGTTGGGGAAGAGCTTGAACAGCCGCTCGGTGGTCCACACCGGCGCGTCGGTGCCGTCGCTCCAGCGCCGTGCGGGTTGCCTGCCGACCTCGAGGTTCTCCATCACCGTCAGGTCGGTGAACACCCGCCGGTCTTCCGGCACGAAGCCCAGGCCGAGTCGGCCCGCGACGTGCGGCTCGCTCCTGGAGATGTCCTGGCCCATGAAGTGCACCGCGCCGCGCCGCTTCGTCAACATGCCGATCAGCGCCTTGAGCGTGGTCGACTTTCCGGCGCCGTTGCGGCCCATCAGCGCGACGACCTCGCCGCGCTGCACCTTCAGGTCGACGTCGTAGAGGATCTGCGCCGCGCCGTACCAGGCGCACAGGCCCTTCGCGTCGAGCAATGTGCCCTGCGCGCTCATGAGGACGCTTCCAGGTTCACGGCCGCATTCACCTGCGCCGCCTTCCGCGCGATCTTCTCGAAGGTCTTTCCGCTGCCGAAATAGACCTCCTGCACCTTCGGGTCGTCGCGGATCTCCAGCGGCTTGCCCTGTGCGATGAGTCGTCCGCGCGCCAGCACGATCATGCGATCGGCATAGGCGAACACCACGTCCATGCTGTGCTCGGTGAAGAGCACCGCCATGCCGCGGTCGATGACCAGCTGCTTGGTCAGCGCCATGAGCGAATTGCGCTCCTTCGGCGCCATGCCGGCGGTGGGTTCGTCCATGAGCAGCAGCTTCGGGCTGTTGGCCATCGCGATGGCGAGTTCGACGCGCTTCACGTCGCCATAAGCCAACACGCTGCAGGGCCGATCGGCCTGCGCCTTCATGCCGACCTGGTCGAGCAGCGCGAGCGCGTCGTCGCGCCGATGGTCGGCGGCGCGGTGCCAGGTCGAGAACAGCTTGCCGTCGTGCGAGAGCAGCGCCATCTGCACGTTCTCGATCACGGTCAGCGAGGCGAAGGTCTCGGCGATCTGGAAGGTGCGGCCCACGCCCTGGCGCCAGATCTCGCGCGGCCTGCGGCCGACGAGTTCCTGGCCGTCGAGGAGGATCGAGCCCTGGTCGGCCTTGAGCTGCCCGTTGACCATGTTGAAGGTCGTCGACTTGCCCGCGCCGTTGGGCCCGATCAGCGCCAGCAGTTCACCGGCCGCGAGGTCGAAGGTGATGCCGTCCACGGCCTTCACGCCGCCGAACGATTTGCCCAGGTTGTGGACTTTGAGCAGGCTCATGATTTCACTCCGACACGCAGGCGCTCGGCCATCAGCTTGACGGACCCCGCGATCCCCTGCGGGAACAGCAGCACCAGCAGCAGGATGATTCCGCCGAGCATCGCGCGCCAGTAGTCGGTGTTGCGCGCCACCGTGTCGTGCAGCCACGTGAAGGTCACCGCGCCGACGACGGGCCCGGCCAGCGTCTGGATGCCACCCAGGAGCACCATCACCAGGCCGTCGACCGACTTGCCCACGCTCATGCTCTCCGGCGAGATGCTGCCTTTGGAGAACGCATACAGCGCACCCGCCATCCCGGCCGCCGTGCCGGCGATCACGAAGGCCGCCCACTGCATGCGCTTCACGTCGATGCCGATCGCGTCGGCACGCAGCACCGAATCGCGGCCCGCGCGCAGCGCATAGCCGAACGGCGAGAACAGCACGCGGCGCAGCCACAGCACGCCCGCGCCGACCAGCGCCAGCGTGAGCCAGTAATAGATCCGCTTGTCCGACAGCCACTCCGCCGGCCAGACCCCGGTCAGCCCGTTGCTGCCGCCCGTGAAGGCATCCCACTGGTAGGTGATCGCCCAGGTGATCTGCGCGAAGGCCAGCGTGAGCATCGCGAGGTAGACGCCCGACAGCCGCACCGCGAACCAGCCGTAGACGAAGGCGCCGAGGGCCGCCACCAGCGGGGCGAGCACCAGCGCGGCTTCCATCGGCAGGCCGCTCGCCCGCACCAGCAGCGCGGCCCCGTACGCACCGAGCCCGAAGTAGGCGGCATGGCCGAACGAATGCATGCCGGCCGGTCCCATGATGAAGTGCAGGCTGGCCGCGAACAGCGTGGCGATCAGCAGGTCGATCATCAGCACCGTGGTGTAGGGCGAGCCGGCCGTGAGCAGCGGCATCGCCACCAGCACCAGGCCGAACACGGCGGCGGCGATCAGGTACGGCTTGCCGGCACGGCGCAGCGGTTCCTCCTGCATGCCCACGTGGCGGCTCGGCGCCTGCGGCTTGCCGAACAGGCCCCACGGACGCCAGACCAGCACGATCGCCATCACCAGGAAGTCGACCACCAGGGTCAGCTTGGAGAACGACACGCTGTAACCGAAGACCTCCACCACGCCGAGCCAGATGCAGATCGCCTTGATCTCCGCGATCAGCAATGCGGCCGCGTAGGCGCCGGGAATCGAGCCCATGCCGCCGACCACCACCACCACGAAGGCCGAGCCGATGGTGTTCAGATCCATCTCCAGCGTGGCCGGCTCGCGCGGCAGCTGCAGCGCGCCGCCGAGCCCGGCCAGCAGCGCGCCGAGTCCGAACACCGCCGTGAAGAGCCAGGCCTGGTTGATGCCCAGCGCGCTGACCATCTCGCGGTCCTGCGTCGCGGCGCGCACCAGCGTGCCGAAGCGCGTGCGCGTGAGCAGCAGCCAGACCAGCGCCAGCACGACCGGGCCGACGACGATCAGGAACAGGTCGTAGCTCGGAAACTGGCGCCCGAGGATCTGCACCGAGCCCGACAGCCCCGGCGCGCGCGGGCCGAGCAGCTCGTCCGGCCCCCAGAGCCACAGCACCGCGTCCTTGATGACCAGCACCAGCGCGAAGGTCGCGAGCAGCTGGAACAGCTCGGGCGCCTTGTAGATGCGCCGCAGCAGCACCACCTCGATCAACGCGCCGAGCACGCCCACCCCGACCGCCGCGAGCACCAGTGCGGGCCAGAAACCCAGACCGGTGCCGAGCTTCTCGACCAGCGTGTACGCCAGGTAGATGCCCACCATGAAGAACGAGCCGTGCGCGAAGTTGACGATGCGCGTGACACCGAAGATCAGCGACAACCCCGCCGCCACGAGGAACAGCGAAGAGGCACCGGCCAGCCCGTTGAGCAGCTGGACGATGAAACCGGAAAAACTCATGGTGGCTGGGTCCGCGTGAGGCTGGCGAACGGTCAATCCGCGCTGCGCGACTTCTTCACGTCGGCGGGCGATGGCTGGAACTTCGCGCCGTCGAAGTACGTGTAGTCGACCATCACGCCGCGGCCGTTGTCGTTCTTCGTCTTCCCGACGAAGGCGCCCATCGTCGACTGATGGTCTTCGGCGCGGTAGGTGATGCGGCCGAACGGGGTGTCGACCTGCAGACCCTTGAACGCTTCGGCCAGCTTCGCGCTGTCGGTGCTCTTCGCCTTGGCGATGCCCGCTGCCGCCGACTTGATCATCGCGTAGCCGACGACCGAGCCGAGGCGCGGATAGTCCTTGTATTTGCCTTGATACGCGAGGAAGAAGGCCTTGTGCTCGGGCGTCTGGATGCCGTACCACGGGTAGCCGGTGACGATCCATCCGTTGGGCGTCTCGTCCTTGAGCGGGTCGAGGTATTCGGGCTCGCCGGTCAGCACGCTGACCACCGCGCGGTCCTTGAACAGGCCGCGCGTGTTGCCCTCGCGCACGAACTTCGACAGGTCGGCGCCGAACAGCACGTTGAAGATCGCGTCGGGCTTGGCATCGGCCAGCGCCTGCGCGACGCTGCCGGCATCGACCTTGCCCAGCGGCGGCGCCTGCTCGGCGACGAATTCCACGTCGGGTTGCGCGGCCTTCAGCAGCGTCTTGAAGGCCGCGGCGGCCGACTGGCCGTACTCGTAGTTGGGGTACACGACCGCCCAGCGCTTCGCCTTGAGCTTGACGGCTTCGGGCACCAGCATCGCAGCCTGCATGTAGGTGCCCGGACGCAGGCGGTAGGTGTAGGCGTTGCCGCCCTGCCAGGTCAGCTTGTCGGTCAGCGGTTCGCCGGCCAGGAAGAAGAACTTCTTCTGCTTGGCGAAGTCGGCCACGGCCAGCCCGGTGTTGGACAGGAACGTGCCGGTCAGCACGTCGATCTTCTCGCGCGACACCAGCTCCTCGGCCACGCGCACGGCATCGCCCGGGTTGGCGTTGTCGTCGCGCGTGATCAGCTCGACCTTCCGGCCGTCGATGCCGCCCTTGGCGTTGATCTCCACGACCGCGAGCTCCATGCCCTTCTTGTAGGGCTCGAGGAACGCGGGCTGCGCCTTGTAGCTGTTGATCTCGCCGATCTTGATCGTGCCCTGCGCGTGCGCGGGGACGAGCACGACAGCGAGCGAGGCGACCGCGGCGGCGGTGAAGACGTGACGCATGGGATTCATCGACAAACTCCTTGGAATTGCTGGGACTGGATTGAAAGGACGATGTTGCGGACGCTCAACGCAGCCCGTCTTCACCCTTGACCGCGCCATGCTGCAGGCCGCCGATGCGCGCCAGCGGACGTCCGCTGTCGGTCACCGCGACCGCGACGACGATCTCGTTGGCGCGCGGCGCATCGGACACGCGCGCTTCGATCGCGTCGAAATGGCTGCGCACGAAGGCCGCGTCCTTGTGGCCGAGCGGCACGTCGATGGCGGTCCCGAGCGTGCCGCGCTTCTTGGCCGACGGCACCAGCGCCGCGCCCTTCTCCACCGCCGTGCGCAAGGGCGCGCCGAGCTTCGGGTGCAGGATCGCCGCCGCATGCTCGAGCTCGCCGTTCTCGCCGACGATCGCGGCCTTGCCGTAGCTCTGCGCCTCGGCCGGCGCGATGCCGAGCGCCGCGACCGCCTTCTGCCCGAGCAGCGCGCCGAGCTCCTCGCCGATGGCGATCAGCGCGTCGAGGTTCTCGCTGTAGCGGCCCGCGTACGGGTTGTCGATGACGGCGATGGCGACGGCGCGGCGCGCCGGCGGCTCGATGGTCTGGCCCATTTCCTTGCGGACCTCGTCGACCTGGACGATGAGTTTGCGGATGTTGGCTGGCATGGTGTCGGTTCCTTCTTGTCGGGGATTCAGCGCAGGCCGTCCCACTTCGAAATGTTCTCGGCGAGCAGCCCGCCGACGCGCGCATGCACGCGGTAGCCGGTGCTCATCGCGAGGATGAAGACGATCTCGTCGGCGGCGGGCGCGCCGGGCACGCGCACTTCGATGGCGTCGAACTGGCCGCGCACGTAGCTGGCGTTGATGTTGGTCATCGGCACGTCGAGCGCGGCGCCGGGCGGGCCGACCTTCTTGGTCGATGGCACGATCGACAGGGCATTGCCGGGCTGGTTCTCGGCCTGGCCGGTCTTGGCCTCGCCCTTGCCTTGCGCATAGGCCGCCCGGTCGCCCTTCCAGCCGAGCAACTCGCGCATCGCGTAGCCGCCGGGCACGTGCCACAGCGCGCCGTGCTCCAGTTCGCCGGCCGCGCCGACGATGGCGCCCTTGCCGTAGCCGGCGATGCGTTCGAGCGGCACGTCAATCGCCGCGTGCAGGCGGCGTGCCATGTCGACCCCGACCGCGTCGAGCAACGTCATCATCGGCAGGATGTCGGGTTCGTAGCGCCCGGCGAACGGGTTGGTCAGCACCGCGCCGATGGCGCCGCGCACCAGCGGCGTCTCGGCGCGCGGACCGAATTCGTGATGGATGTGCTCCACATGCGTGAAGACGCGTCGTATGTCGATCATGGGAATTGAACCTCAGGCAAAACAGGCCGCATGGGCGGTCGGGTGGATCGGCGCCGCGCCGATGGCGAAGGTACACGCCGACGGTGGCTCGACCCGTCGCCACCGGCCCTGGCACACCAGCGCCACGGCCCACACGTGGCCGGCGCGCTGCAGCGCGCGCGCGCAGGCGGCGCCCGCATCGAGCGCATCGTGCACCGCGCCGGGCGAGAGCGATGGAACGTCGCGCGTCACCGGCAGGTCGCCGAGGTCACTGTCATCCTTGCATTCGCTCGCGGGGCGGCGAACGATCGCCGCGTCGTCGGTGTTCACCGCATTGGCGATCACGGTGGCGGCGGCATCGGCCTGCGCGGCGGTTGCGGCCAGCACCGTGACGCTGTCGGCGATGCCGAGCGAGAAACTGCGGCCGCGCCAGCCGCTGGTCGCGATGCCGCGCACCGGCTGCGCCGCATCGACGGTGAATTGCGCATCGGTGTCGAGCGGCGCGCCGCTGCCGATGTCGAAGCGCGCGAGGTCGGCGAACAGTCCGACGCGCGCCGAACGTCCGGGCGCGAGGTGCAGCGCGATGTCGCCACCGTTGTTGATCCAGGCGCGTTCGACGCCGGGACGTTCGTAGCAGGCCACGAGCTCCTGCGCCACCGCGCCGGCCACCGCCGCCATCGGCGTGATGAACTGCGCGCTCGCGAACGGTGCGCAGGCATGCCACATGCGGCGCGCGACCGGCCCATGCAATGCATGGCATGCCGATCCGTCCGCCGTCACCGGTCGACGCAGCAGCGCGAGTTCGCCGACCAGCGCGTCGAGCACGCCGTCGAAGCACCGCCACGCGTCGCGGTGCGCATCGGCCACGGCATCGGCGTCACCTTCCGCCGAGATCAGCACGTCGATCGGACCGTGGCTGAAGTGCCAGCGTCCATCGCCGAGGAGCGTGCGTTGCGCGCGCATGGATCAGCCCAGCATCGGCGGTTGGCCGAGCGGCCACGGATTGGCATCGTCGGCACGCTGCCACCGCAATGCGAGCGGTGCGCCGTCGTCCTGCCAGGCGCCGCGTGCGAGCGCCTGCGCGAGCGGGAACACATGGTCGACGTGGCCGCCCAGCGCGGCGTAGTCGGACAGCCGCATGCTGAACTCGATCGGCGCGACGATGGCCGGCGTCGGCACGGTGCCGAAGCTGTTGTCGGGCATGCGCATGACGTCGGCCATCACCGTGATGCCGCCACCGGGCCACACGTAGGCCGGCGCGCCGCCACAGGTCACGTTGACCAGCGCGCGCTTGATGGCGCGCGTGAGCAGCACCGGATTCTCGGTGACGCCGGCGCGCAGGCTGCCCCCGGCACCGCCGAGGAACAGCACGCTGCACAGCGACGGCTCGCAGTTCTCGCCGATGCGCTCGACGATGCGGCGCACCTCCTCGGGCATCGGCTGCTCGACCGGGCGCAGCGCTTCGTCCAGCACGTACCACTGCGCATGCTCGCCGGTGGTCGATGTCATCAGCAGGCGCAGGCCGGGCCGGGCGACACCCTCTTCCCAGCTTTCGATGATCGACAGCGGATCGGCGATGTCGGTGCCGCCCCAGCCGTCACCCGGATTGGCGACCTGGAAGTAGCGGCCCGGCGTCGACTTGCGCCCATGCATGTGGATGCCCGAGGGCGGCATGTCCAGGCAGCGGCCGGCCTGGTGCTCGGTCAGCACGCCGGTGATGTGGTCATCGACCACCACCACCTCGTCGGCCACGCCCGCGAACTGCCGCGCGAAGATGCCGACCGCCGCCGAACCGCAGCCCACGCGCATGCGCTGCTCCTCGACGCCGTTGACGATCGGCGCGCGGCCGGCCTGCACGACCAGGTTCGCGCCGCCGTCGATGGTGCATTCGACCGGCTGCTTGTTGCCAAGCTTCTGCATCAGCTCGACCGTCATGCGGCCTTCCTTCTTGCTGCCGCCGGTGAGGTGGTGCACGCCGCCGAGCGACAGCATCTGCGAGCCGTATTCGGCCGTGGTCACGTGGCCGACGACCTCGCCGCGGTAGCGCACGTTGGCCTGTTCGGCGCCGAGGAAGCGGTCGGTGTCGATCTTCACCTTGAAGCTGCAGTAGCTGAAGATGCCTTCGGTGACGACGGTGACCATGTCGACACCCCGGGCCTGCGAGCCGACGATGAACGGCGCGGGCTTGTAGTCGGGATAGGTGGTGGACGAACCGACGCCGGTGACGAAGACCCCGTCGGCATGCAGCAGGTCGCCGCGCCAGGCCGGCGCGTCGCCGTCGCGCGCCTCCTCGCCGCCGGCGCGCAGGAACGGCACCAGCGCCGGTTCATCGGCGGCGAGCTCGCGGCGCAGCAGCACGACCGGGTCGACGCGCACCAGCACACCGTCGCGGTTCGCATAGCGGTCGCAGGCGCCGGTGCGCCCGTCCGAGATCTGGCAGAGCACCGGGCAGGCATTGCACTCGACCTTGGCGACGCTCATGCGGTCGTTGCGCGGCGGTGCCTTGCCGAGGCCGATGTCGGCGTTCGGCGGCAGGTCCATCGCTGGCAATCCGTCGGTCTTGGTGTGTTCGGTCATCGTGGTTCGTCGTGGCCCATCGGTTCATCGCACCTCGCGGCACACCAGACGCCTGCAACGAACATGCCAGCATCGCCCTTGTGCGCGAATTGTCAGGTGTGTAGCATCCGCTCCACGTTCATGTGGTGTTCACTACATCGGATGCCTGCAATGTAGCGGCGCGGCCCGATGCTTGCATGGGTGTTTTCCCAGTGCGGGACATTTCCCTCACGGTCCTTTTTCCTGCGAGTCGTCCATGAGTGCATTCAACGAAGAGCGAGTTCTTTCCGTCCATCACTGGACCGACCGCCTGTTCACGTTCACCACCACGCGCGACCCGTCGCTGCGCTTCTCCAACGGCCATTTCACGATGATCGGCCTGAAGGTCAACGACAAGCCGCTGCTGCGCGCCTACAGCATCGCCAGCGCCAACTACGAGGAATACCTCGAGTTCCTGAGCATCAAGGTCGACGACGGCCCGCTGACCTCGCGGCTGCAGCACATCCAGGTCGGCGACACCGTCATCGTCGGGCGCAAACCCACGGGCACGCTGCTGATCGACTACACCCTGCCCGGCAAGCGCCTGTACCTGTTCGGCACCGGGACCGGGCTCGCACCATTCATGAGCATCATCCGCGACCCCGAGACCTACGAGAAGTTCGAGAAGGTCATCCTGGTGCATGGCGTGCGCCAGATCGACGAGCTGGCCTATCACGACCTGGTGACCGATCACCTGCCCAGGCACGAACTGCTCGGCGAGACGATCGCCAACCAGTTGCTCTACTACCCGACCGTGACGCGCGAGGATTTCCGCAACATGGGCCGCATCACCGAACTGGTCGAGAGCGGCAAGCTCACCGACGACCTCGGCCTGCCGCCCATCGACCCCGCCGAGGACCGCGTGATGCTGTGCGGCAGCCCCGGCATGCTGGTCGACCTGAAGCACATGCTCGAAGCCAAGGGGTTCAAGGAAGGCAACACCTCCACCCCCGGCGACTTCGTCGTCGAGCGCGCCTTCGCCGAAAAATGAGCCGCGTCTGATCGTGGCCAGCCGCACCGCCGCCAAGCCCCAACGCAAGACCGGCGTGCGCGAGGCGTCCGCGCAGGCCACGCGCGACGCCATCCTCAAGGCGGCCACCAAGGTGTTCGCGAAGTACGGCTACGACGGCGGCAGCGTCGAGAAGATCTCGAAGGCCGCGAATTCGGTCGACCGGATGATCTATTACTACTTCGGCAGCAAGGAAGGCCTGTTCATCGCGGTGCTCGAAGGCATCTACCAGCGCATGGACGATGCCGAGGCCGCGCTGGCCATCGACGTCGCCGAGCCGCTCGAGGCCCTGACGACGGTGATCCGCTTCGTGCTCGGCTACTACCGCAAGAACCCCGAGTTCGTCACGCTCCTGAACACCGAAAACCTGCACCAGGGCCGGCACATCTCGAAGTCGCTGCGGGCGCGCCAGTACTCGTCGCAGGCCGTGACGATCGTCGCGGACATCCTGCGCAGCGGCGCACGCCAGGGCCTGTTCCGCAGCACGCTGGTCGCACGCGATGTCTACCTGCTGATCGCCGCGACCGGCTACTTCTACACGGCCAACCGCCACACGCTCACGGCCTTTCTCGGCGAGCCGATGGCGTCGCCCGAAGCCGTCGCGCACTGGCAGGATTTCGTGATCGAGACGGTGCTGCGCACGGTGCGCGCCGACCAACCGCATCCAGAAACATCCACCCACGAGGACATCACATGGCAGAAATCGCAGCCGGCGAAAAGTCGGGCAAGGTCGTCATCCGCAACATAGGACTGCTGCTCTCGGGCGACATCGACCGACCCATCCTGGACGCCGACACCATCGTCGTGCAGGACGGGCTGATCGTCGCGGTCGGCAAGGAGAAGGACTGCGACACCGAAGGTGCGAAGACCGTCGTCGATTGCCGCCGGACCTGCGTCGCGCCGGGCCTCATCGACAGCCACGTGCATCCGGTCTTCGGCGACTGGACGCCGCGCCAGAGCCAGCTCGGCTGGATCGATTCGACGATGAACGGCGGCGTGACGACGATGATCTCAGCCGGCGAAGTGCACCTGCCCGGCCGTCCGAAGGACATCGTCGGCCTGAAGGCGCTGGCCATCACCGCGCAGCGCGCCTACGACAACTTCCGCCCGAGTGGCGTGAAGGTGCTGGCCGGCGCGCCGGTGATCGAGAAGGGCATGGTCGAGAGCGATTTCAAGGAACTGGCCGACGCGGGCGTGCGCCTGCTGGGCGAGGTCGGCCTGGGCTCGGTGAAGGCCGGCTACGAGGCCAAGGAGATGGTGGGCTGGGCGCGCAAGCACGGCATCCAGAGCACGATCCACACCGGCGGGCCGTCCATTCCGGGTTCCGGCCTGATCGACAAGGACGTGGTGCTCGAAGCCGACGCCGACATCATCGGCCACATCAACGGCGGCCATACCTCGCTGCCCGAGGCGCACGTCTGCGAGCTGTGCGAGAAATCGTCCCGCGCGATCGAGATCGTGCACAACGGCAACGAGAAGACGGCCATCGCCGCCGCCCGCGCGGCGATCGAGCTCAAATGCCCGCACCGCGTGATCCTGGGCACCGACGGCCCGGCGGGCTCCGGCGTGCAGCCGCTGGGCATCCTGCGCATGGTGGCGTTCATCTCGGCGTTCGCGGACATCCCGCCGGAGCAGGTGTTCTGCTTCGCGACCGGCAACACGGCGCGCATCCGGGCGCTCAACTGCGGGCTGATCGAGGTCGGCCGCGACGCCGACTTCGTCTTCATGGACCGTGCCCAGCATTCGCCGGCCGCCGGGTTGCTCGAAAGCGTGGCGCTGGGCGACATTCCCGGCGTCGGGATGGTGATGATCGACGGGCTGGTCCGCTGCGGCCGCAGCCGCAACACGCCGCCCGCGACCGAAGTGCCCGTAGTGGTCGCGGCGACACGCTAGCCGACGACGTCGTGACGGTGCGCGGTCGTCGACCCGTGCGCCGATGGTCGGCGAAGGGGCGCTCCCGCACCGCGCCGGACGACGCCGGGCGCCGTGTCGACGACCCTCAGGACGGCCGTGGCCGGGTCGCGCCCGCGCCCGCGCCTTCGAACTGCTGGCTGATGACCCCCAGCTGCGCTTCCAGGAATTCCAGGAACATGCCCATGGCGACCGTCGTGCTCTGGCCGCTGCGCTGGTACAGGCAGTCGTGGGACCAGGCGCCGGTGTCGGCCAGGCCCTGCCACGCCAGCACGCCGGCCGCGACGTCCTCGGCCACGTTCTCGGGGATGAGGAAGCCGATGCCGACGCCGCTGCGCACCAGGCGCCGCACCATCGCGACCGAGCTGGTCTCGACCATGGGGCGCGCCTTGCGATGTTCGCGGTGGTCGATCTGGTCGACCATCGCGCGCAGTTCGGTGTCGGGTGTCATGAGGATCAGCGGGTGGTCCAGGCAGTCGCGCAGCCGTGGCACGCGTCCCAGTGCCGTGAGCGCGTGTCCGGGTGGCGTGATCACGCCCAGCTGCTGCGGAAAGCGCCGCACCTCCTCCACGCCCGGCGGCGGCTTGCGGCGCAGGCAGAAACCGATGTCGGCCTCGCCGTTGGCCACCCACTTCAGGATGTTCTCGCCACTGCCCGAGCGCACGCCGTAGGTCACGCCGGGGTAGCGCGCCACCGCGACCCGGATGACGTCGGGCACCAGCTGCTCGGCCGAGGAGTGCGACACCGCCAGGCTGACGTGCCCCCGGCGCAGCGCGCGCAGGTCCTCGACGTGCGACAGCGCGCTGTCGAAGTCGCGCTGGCTGCGGCGCACCGCGGCCACGACGATCTCGCCGGCGCTGGTGAGCTGCATGCCCCGGGGCAGCCGGTCGAACAGCGGCGTGCCCACCTGCTCCTCCAGGTTGAGGATCTGCTGGTGCACCGCGGCGGCCGTCAGGTGGAGCGCGTCGGCGGCCTTGCGGATCGAGCCGCGTCGCGCGACCTCGTCGAAGCAGCGGAAGGACTGGGAAATGGCGGCCATCCGCGCACTGTACGGATTTTGCGAACGCGGCGTTCGAAAAAATCATGTTTTCCAGACGCCGACAAGCGCCTAGATTCGACGTTCATCGACGGCCGCAACCGTGCGGCCGTCCCACCCAGGAGCGCGTCATGACCACCACCGTCGACCAGATCACCCAACGCCGGCGCGGCGTCGGCCTCATCGCCCACGACCCGGCGGCCTCGGCCGGCGGCTACACGCTGATCGCGCCGCAGACGGCCGACGGCAACGTCTACCTCGTCGCGATGGACGGCGAGGTGGTGCATCACTGGAAGATGCCGCTGCGCGCCGGCCGCCACGCGGTCATCCTGCCCAACGGCAACATGGCCTACAACGGCAACCACGCGAACTCGCCGGACCTCTACCCGGCCTGGTCGATGTGGCACGGCGGGGATTTCTCCGAAGTGACGCCCGAGGGCGAGGTGGTCTGGCACCACGAGGACCCGGCCCACCACCACGACGCCAAGTGGCTCGCCAACGGCCACCTGCTCTACGCGGCCTGCGCCCCGGTGCCGGCCGGCTTCGCCGAGCGCGTGCCCGGCGGCACGGCGCACGGCCCGGACGAGACCATGTACGGCGACGTGATCCGCGAGGTGAACCGGGCCGGCGAGCTGGTCTGGGAATGGAAGTCCTGGGAGCACCTCGCGCCGGCCGACTTCCCGATCCACCCGGGCTTCGGCCGCTACCATTGGCCGCTGGTCAACGGCCTGGACATCGACGGCGAAGGCCGCGTGCTGATGAGCCTGCGCACCACGGCCGGCATCATCGGCGTGGACCGGGCGAGCGGCGACGTGACGCTGCACATCCCGCCGAGCGTGGTGTCGCACCAGCACGCGCCGATGGCGCTGGCCAACGGTCACATCCTCGCCTTCGACAACGGCAACTTCCGCACCGGCAGCCACGTGCCGTTCTCGCGCGTGGTCGAGATCGACCCGAAGACGCAGGCGGTCGTCTGGTCGTACGCCGACGAGATGGTCAACGCGTTCTTCACCGCCTTCATGGGCAACGCCCAGCGCCTGTGGAACGGCAACACGCACGTAACCGAGTCGGCCACCGGCCGCCTGTTCGAGGTCAATCCCGAAGGCGAGGTGGTCTGGGAATACATCCTGCCGTGGTTCGCCGAATACCCCGACGCGGCCGCCCGCAAGACCGGCCCCGGCCGCCTCAACAGCGTGTTCCAGACCTGGCGCTACCAGGCGTCGCAGCTGCCGTGGCTGGGCGCCTGAGGCGACCGGCCGCGCCTTCCTCCACGCTTCCCCCGATCGGTGTCCCCATGTCCACAGCCCTCCTTCCCGCACCCTCCCCGCGCCGGCGCCGCGCCACGCTCGCGCTCCTGCTGGCGCTGCCGCTGGCGGCCTTCGCGCAGCCGGCCGCCTGGCCCGCCGAGCCGATCACCGCCGTCGTGCCGTTCTCCGCGGGCGGCAGCGTCGACGTGGCCGCGCGCATCCTCATGCCCCGGCTGGCCGAGCGGCTGCACCAGGGCGTCGTGATCGAGAACACCGTCGGCGCCTCCGGCACGATCGCGACGCAGCGCGTCATCCGCGCGCGGCCCGACGGCTACACCCTGCTCTTCGGCGTCGCCAGTCCGGTCAGCGTCGCGCCGCTGGTCTCGCCCAACGTCTACCGGTACGACGCACTGAAGGAACTGGTGCCCGTCGTTCCGGTGGCCGCGTCGCCCTTCGTGCTCGTGGGCCGGCCCGACCTGCCGGCACGCACGGCGGCCGACCTCGTCCGGCTCGCGCGCAGCCAGCCGGGCAAGCTCAACTTCGGCACCGACGGCGTCGGCACCGGCCTGCACGTGACGGCGGAGATGATCAAGCAGCAGGCCGGGCTGGACATGGTGCACGTGCCCTACAAGTCGGGGCCGCAGGTGCTGACCGAACTCGCCGGCGGGCAGATCGACCTGGCGGTGCTGCCGGTCGCGCTGGTGCAGGCGTTCGTCCGCGACGGCAAGGTCCGCGGCTACGGCGTGACCTCGCGCCAGCGCTGGGCGACGCTGCCGGACGTGCCGAGCCTGTCGGAGACGGCCGAGTTCAAGGCGCTGGACGTCGAGGCGTGGCAGGGCCTGCTGGTGCCGGCGAAGACCGATCCGGCGATCGTGGAGCGGCTGGCGCGCGAGATGTCGGCGGTGCTGGCGGAGCCGGCCACGGTGCGCCGCCTCGCCGAGGCCGGCTTCAAGCCGATGTCGATGACGCCCGCGCAGTTCGCGGCCTACCTGGCCGACGAGCGCCGCGAACTGGCCCGCATCGTCACCTCGGCCGGGATCAAGGTCGACTGAGGCCGGCGGGCCGGCCGGCCCGGCGCGTCGCGCCGGGTCGCGTGGGACCGGCAGGAGGCGACCCGCCGGCGGCCTTTCCGCGCGCGGGAAGGCGCTTCGAGGATTCGTTCACAGACGGCGCACGGGCCCCTGCCTACACTCGGCGACCGGTCCGGCGGTCGATCGCCCGTGACGCCGCGCGCACGGCGGCGGCGCCGCAGGACCGGCTTCGATCGCCCATCGACCCGCTGGATCGAGCGGGCCCGGTACCTTCCAGCCGACCGCCTCATGACCGTACTCTGCGACACCTGCCACGCGGCCAACCGGGACCGGGCGATGTTCTGTGGCGGTTGCGCCCGCCGCCTCCAGGCGTTCGTGGCGAACGGCCCGTCGATGCTCTCGACGCTGGACGTGTCGGGCTGGAAGCGGCGCCGGGAGCCCGGCGCGCGCGCCACGAACCCGCCGGGGCCGCTGGACGAACGCGCCCGTCGCCGCGCCCGGCGGCGCCGCTGGCTGGCCGGCGCGATGCTCGCCGTCTCGGGCACGGTCATGGCCACCCTCTGGCACGCGCCTCCGCCGCCGTACACGGCGGAGCCCGACACCCGGGCGCCGGCCGGCTCGCCGGCGGACGCGCCCATCGACGACGGCGCGCGAACGGCCGTGACGGCAACGGCGCCGATGGAGGCGCCACCGACCGCCGCGCCCGCCGCCGTGGACGAGCACTCCGTCAGGACCCGCCGGCCCGGCGGCAAGCCGACGGGCACGGCCATCGAGCGGAACCCGTCTCCCAGCGCGCCGAACCCGCCACCGCCGGTCCCCTCGCGGGCCCGCCCGAGCGCCGCCGTGCTTCCGCCGGCGTCCGTCGACGCACCGGACGATCCGCGCGTGGGATGCGAGCACCTGTTCTTCGCGTTCGCCGCGCGCTGCGAAGCGAACCACTGTTCGAAGGCGGCCTACGCGGGTCACCCGCACTGCGACGCCGTGCGCGCGGAAGGCCGCAGGGACGACGCCCGGCGCGACCGGATCGCCAACTGAGCAAACGGGTCGCGACCACGGGCGGGCCCCCGGCCGCCGGCCGTCCCCGCGGCTACACCACGACCGGCGTCGCCGCACCGTCTATCGACAGCACGGCACCCGAGATGTAGCTCGCGCGGGGCGAGCAGAGGAACACCGCCGCATCGGCGATCTCCTCCGGGGTCGCCGGACGGCCCAGCGGCAGGCGCTCGCTGGTGCGGGCCAGGACCTCCTCCTTGGTGGCGCCGGTCCGGCGGGCCTCGGCGGCCAGCCCCTCGTCCATGCGGTCGGTCCGGGTGATGCCCGGATTGAGGGCGTTGACCCGCACGCCCCGGCCGCCGTAGGCCGCCGCCAGCCCGACGCTCGCGAGCATCAGGGCCGCGTTGGCGGCACCGCCGGCGAGGTGCGTCGGCGTGGCCATCTTGCCGCCCATCCCGACGATGTTGAGGATCGCCCCCCGACCGCGCGCGGCCATGGCCTTGACGACGGGGTCGATGACGTGGATGTAGGTGAAATATTTGGCGTCCATGCCGTCGTGCCAGTGCTGGGGCGTCAATTCGTCCGGTGCGGTGCGTCGGGCGGCGCCGGCCGAATTGACCAGGACGTCGAGGGGCCCGAAATCCACTTCCGCCCGCGTCACCGCGGCGGCCGCGTCGTCCGCCCGCGTCAGGTCGGCGGCGACCGCCTGGACGCGCGAGGCCGGAAACGCGTCCCGCAGCCGGCCGCACTCGGCCTGCAGGCGCGCCGCGTCGCGGGCCACCAGCGTGACGTTCGCGCCCTCTTCGAGAAACGCCCGGGCGCAGGCGAGGCCGATCCCCTTGCTGCCGCCGGTGATGAGCACGTGTCGATTCTTGAGTTGCAGGTCCATGACGAGTGAAGTGGGTGGGATGCGTGGAGGAAACCGGCCGCCGCGGGCGACCGCCTAGCCGCCATGGTCGCGCATCCAGCGCCACAGCGTCGAACGGCTCACCCCGAGCTGGCGCGCCGCGACCAGGCGATTGCCCTGCCCGGCCGCCAGCGCGGCGTTCACGCGCGCCGCGCTCAGACGCCCCGCCCCGGGTGCGTCGGGCGCGCCGGGCGCGCCGGGCGCCGAGAGTTCCGGCAGCTCCTGCAGCAGGTCGTCATGGGGCACGTCCTCCAGCCGGTCGAACTGGACCAGGAACACCGCGATGCGCTCGCTGAGGTTCTCCAGCTCGCGCACGTTGCCCGGCCAGGCGTGAGCGAGTATGCGCGCCTGCAATGGCGCCAGGGCGCGCACCGGGTCGAGACCGCAGTCCAGCCGCCGCAGGCATGCGCCAAGCAGCCGTTGCGCCAGGGGCACGATGTCTTCGGGCCGCTCGCGCAGGGCCGGCAGCGGCAGGCGCAGCGTGTTGAGGCGGTAGAAGAGGTCCTGGCGGAAGCGCCGCTGCGCGATCAGGTCGGCCAGCGACCGGTGGGTGGCCGCGATCACTCGCACGTCGACCGGAATGGCCGCGGTCGCGCCGAGCCGGGTGATCTCGCGCTCCTGCAGCACCCGCAGCAGCCGCGTCTGCAGCGGCATCGGCATGTCGCCGATCTCGTCGAGGAACAGCGTGCCGGTGTGGGCGGTCTCGAACAGGCCGGGTCTGCCGCCGCGACGCGCGCCGGTGAAGGCGCCTTCCTCGTGGCCGAACAACTCGCTCTCCAGCAGCGACTCGGCGAAGGAGGCGCAATTGACCGCCACGAACGGCCGGCCCGCCCGTGCGCTCTCGTTGTGGATCGATTGGGCGAAGAGTTCCTTGCCGACACCGCTCTCGCCCATGATCAGCACCGTGAGGTCCGTGCGCGCGTAACGCCGGGCGGTCCGCACCGCGCGCAGGAACACCGGGCTCGCGCCGACCAGTTCGCCGAAACGGTGGCGCGCGGTGCCCTGGCGCCGACGCTGCTGGATCCGCAGGCGGGTGTCCGCCTCCTGGATGGAGCGGGCGTCGTAGAGCGTCAGGGCGGCACCGACGATCCCCCCGCGCTCGCGGATCGGCGTGCGGTTCACGACCCAGTCGCGTCCGGCGAAACGCTGCACCACGCCGCGCTCGACCCGGCCGTCGTCCAGCGTCGGCTGCAGCGAGAGTTCGGGCTCGATCGCCGCGAGCGACCGGCCGAGGAGCTGCGCGTGCGCCGGGCCGAGCAGTTGCTGCATGGGCGGATTGACGGCGATGACGCGGTCGTCGCGGTCGACGGCCAGCACCGCCTCCTGCAGGTTGTGCAGCACCCCGTTGAGCTGCTCGTAGCGTCCCGCCTCGAGCCTCGCCACGCGGGCGAGTTCGATCGCGTCCTCGAAGCCCTTGCGCACGCTGGCGAGCGAATAGGCCAGCAACCCCTGCAGACCGGCCTGCTCGGCCAGTTCCACCACCAGGCTCGAGCCGACGATCACCTCGAAGCCGTCGTGGCGCAGGCGCTCGAAGCGCTGGCGGGCGTCCTCGGGCGTGCGGTAGGCGTATTGCGTCACCTCGATGTTGAGCAGTTCCTTCACCTCGTCGAGCTCCGGAATGGTCTGTCCGTACATCACGACCCCCACCCGGTTGGCGAGGCGCCGCGCCCGGATCAGCGCCTGGAGCAGGTCGAAGCCGCTCAGCAGGATCGTCGCCACCGGTGCCTCGAGCCCCGCCCGCAGGATGCTGGCGTTGGAGCCGGCGCTCACGAAGGCGTCGACCTCGCCGCGCGCGAGGCGATCGCGCGCCAGCGCCAAGGCGTCGCCGAACGTGCCGTCCACGACCTCGATGCGCGCGCGTCCCGCGTACTCGGCCACCACCGGCAGGGCGAATTCGCGGATGCGGCGGTAGCTCATGAAGCACAGCCGTGGCAGTTCGCCCGGGCGCGACGGCGGGGCGGATGGGGGCGGGGCGACGGGTTCGATCACGATGCGTCATTGAAACACGGATGCGTCGCAAGAACGTTTCAATGAAACGTCCGAAGGGTGGCCAGGAAATCGATTTTCCTTACGGATCAATGACTTGGCCGTGTCGCGGCGTTTGGCACGTGTCCTGCGATGTCATGGCATCGAATCTTGTGGAGACAACGCCCATGGCCCTCGAACACATCACCGTCCTGGACCTCACGCACATGCTGTCGGGCCCCTACGGCACCATGCTGCTGGCCGACCTCGGCGCGCGCACGATCAAGGTCGAGCCCCCGGGCAGCGGGGAAGGCACCCGCCGCCTGCTCGAGCACGATCCCGAGCATTCGCGCGACGGCATGGGGGCGTACTACCTCACCCTCAACCGCAACAAGCACAGCGTGTGCATCGACCTCAAGACCGCCACCGGCCTGGCCGTCTTCCTGGACCTGGTGCGCGTCGCCGACGTCGTGTTCGACAATTTCAGCGTCGGCGTGACCGGACGCCTGGGCATCGACCACGCCTCGCTCGCCCGCGTCAATCCGCGCATCGTCACCTGCTCGGTCACCGGCTTCGGCCAGACCGGCCCGCACACGCAACGCCCGGCCTTCGATCAGGTGGTGCAGGCGATGGGCGGCGGGATGTCGATCACCGGGACGCCGGAGACCGGACCGACGCGCAGCGGCATTCCGATCGGCGACCTCGGCGGCGGCATGTTCGGCGCGATGGGGGTGCTCGCCGCGCTGGTCGAGCGCGAGCGCACGGGCCGGGGCCAGCACGTCGACATCTCGATGCTGGACGCCCAGATCTCGCTGCTCAACTACATGGCCACGATGCACCTGCTCTCGGGCCGCGTGCCGCAAGGCATCGGCAACGGGCATTTCGTGCACGTGCCCTACAACAGCTATCCGACGGCGGACGGCCACGTGATCATCGCGTGCATCGGCGACCCCTTCTTCGAACGCTTCGTCGAGTTCATCGACCTGCCGGCGCTGCGCGACCCGGCGTACCGGCAGCAGCCGGTGCGCTTCGCGGCCAAGGCCGAGATCGACGCCCTGATCGGCGACGCGCTGCGCCGGCACGCGACCGCGCACTGGCTCGAACGCCTGCGCGAGGCCCGCATTCCCTGCGCGCCGGTCAACGATTTCCATCAGGCACTGAACGACCCGCAGGTGCTGGCGCGCGAGATGGTGGTGGAGATCGCCCTGCGCAGCGGCGAGCGCGTGCGCATGCCCGGCAATCCGATCAAGCTGTCGGGCCGGGCCGAGGCCACCGTCTACACCCGTCCACCGGCGCTGGGCGAAGACACGCGCAGCGTGCTCGGCGCCCTGGACGGCTACCCGCCGGAACGGCTGGACGCGCTGCATGCCGAGGGCGCCATCGCATGAACGCCGGCGATGCGCTCCACATCACCGACGTCGCGCCGCGCGACGGCCTGCAGAACCAGGCCGTCCTCGTGGGCACCGACGACAAGCTGCGGCTGATCGCGCTGCTCGCCGCGGCCGGGCTGCGCAGCGTCGAGGCGACCAGCTTCGTGTCACCCAGGGCGGTGCCGCAGATGGCGGACGCGGCAGACCTGCTGCCGCGCGTGGCGGCCGGGTTTCCGGAATTGCGCACGTCCGTGCTCGTGCCCAACCTCAAGGGGCTCGAGCGCGCGCGCGCGGCGGGCGCCCGGGAGATCGCGGTCGTGCTCTCGGCCACCGAGACCATGAACCGCCGGAACATCAACATGGGGCTGGACCAGGCGCTCGCGGTGTGCGAGCAGACCCTGGCCACCGCGCGCGCCGACGGGCTGCGCACCCGCGCCTACGTGGCCGTCGCCTTCGACTGCCCGTTCGAGGGCGAGACGCCGCTGGACGTGGTGGTGCGGCTGGCCGCGCGCATGCACGCCGCCGGGGCCGACGAGGTCGTCGTCGCCGACACCATCGGCTCGGCCTCGCCGGGACAGGTCAAGGCGCGCTTCGCCGCCTTGCGCGACGCGGTGCCGGTCGAGCGACTCGCCGTGCACTTTCACGACACGCGCGGCCTGGCCGTAGCCAATGCGTGGGCGGCGATCGAGGCCGGGGTGCGGCGCTTCGACGCCAGCGTCGGCGGCATCGGCGGCTGCCCGTTCGCGCCCGGCGCGGCCGGCAACGTCGCCACCGAGGACCTCGTGCTGATGGCCGAGCGCAGCGGCCTGTCCACCGGGATCTCCCTGACGGGCCTGCTGGACGCGGTGGATTTCGCGCAGGAGGCGTTGCGTCGACCGCTCGGTGGCCACGCCGTCACCTGGCTGCGCCGCCAGCGCGATCAGGATTCCCAGACCCCACGACGGAGACTTTCATGACCACGTGTCGCGACCTTCATCCCAACCGCCGCCGGCTCCTCGGTGGCCTCGCGGCACTGGCCGCCATCGGCACCATCGACCCCGCGTCCGCGCTGGGCGCGTCCTTCCCCGTCAAGCCGGTCACCCTGGTGGTGCCCTACTCCGCCGGCGGTGGCACCGACATCGTGGGTCGCCTCATGGCGCAGCACCTGTCGGCGCTGTGGGGCCAGTCGGTGATCGTGGACAACCGCACCGGCGCCAACGGCGTGATCGGTTCCAGCACGGTCGCCCGCGCCCAGCCCGACGGCCACACCCTGGTGCTGGTGGTGGGCTCGCACGCGGTCAACCCCGTGCTCATGAAATCGCTGCCCTACGACACCGTGAAGGCCTTCACGCCCATCACCAACATCGCGAGTTCGCCGTGCGTGCTGGTGGTGCAGGGCCAGGGGCCCTACAAGACGCTGGCCGACGTGCTCGCGGCCGCGCGCCAGGACGAACTCGGCTGCGGCTATTCGGAGGGGCAGACCCGCCTGACCGCCGAACTCATGCGCCAGGTCGGCCATCTGAAGCTGACCGGCGTGCCCTACAAGGGAGGCGCCCCGGTGATGGTCGACATCATCGGCGGGCACCTGCCCATGGGGGTGACGAGCGTGCTGACCGCCCTGCCCCACGTGCGCTCCGGCGCGCTGCGCGTGGTGGGCGTCGCGGACGTGCGCCGCATGCCGTTGTTCCCGGAGGCCATGACCTTCAAGGAAGCCGGGCTGGACGGCGTCGAGTCGCTGAGCTGGTATGGACTGTTCGGGCCGGCGGGCCTGCCCGCGACGATCGTCGCGCAGATCAACCAGGCCCTGCGCACGGTCACCGCCGACCCGGTGGTGCAAAAGCAGATGCACGACCAGGGCGCGGACATCATGCTCACGCCGCCGGCGGATTTCGAGCGCTTCCTCGCCAGCGAGACGAGGAAGTGGGCCGTGGTCGCGCAGCGCGGCGGCATCAAGGCGGAGTGACCCCATGGCCGATCCCATCCTCCGGCGCAAGCTCGATCGCGGCGAGTTCATCGTGGCGCCGGGACTGCACGACATGATCGCCGCCACGGTGGCCAACAAGGTCGGTTTCGACATCGTCTACGGCACCGGCTACTGGCTCACCGCGTCCAGCCTCGGCCTGCCCGACGCCGGCATCGCGACGTACACGCAGATGGTCGAGCGCATGGCGACGCTGGTGCGGACGAGCCGTGGCGCCGTGATCGCGGACGCCGACACCGGCTATGGCGGCCTGCTCAACGTGCACCACACGGTGCGCGGCTACGAAGCGGCCGGCGTCACGGCCATCCAGCTCGAGGACCAGGAATTCCCCAAGAAATGCGGCCACACGCCCGGCAAGCGCTGCGTGCCGACACGGGACATGGTCGAGAAGATCAAGGTGGCCGTCGAGGCACGCGAGGACGACGAGAACTTCCTGATCATCGCCCGCACGGACGCGCGCGCCTCGCTCGGCGTGGACGAGGCGATGCGACGACTGGAGGCCTACGCCGAGGCCGGCGCCGACATCCTTTTCTTCGAGGCGCCGCAGTCCGAGGAGGAGATGCGCAGGGCCTGCGCCGCGTTCGACCGGCCGATGCTGGCCAACATGGCCGACGGCGGCAAGACCCCCATCCTGCCGGCCAGGGTGCTGGAGGAGATCGGCTTCGCCCTGGCCATCTACCCGTCGCTCACCAGCCTGGCCGCCGCGGCGGCGATGGAACGCGCCCTGGTCGGTCTCAAGGCCGGCGGGGTCGGCGGCGCGCCGGACGTGCCGCTGTTCGACTTCGACGAGTTCTGCCGCCTGATCGGCTTCGAGCAGGTCTGGGAGTTCGACCGGCGCTGGGCGCGTTGACCGCGCGCCTTTCGACAAGAAAAACAGACAGGAGACATCCGCATGACCCCATCGTCCGCATCGAACCCGCGCCGCCGCGTGCTCCGGATCGCCCTGGCGGGCGCCGGCGCGCTCGGCCTGGCCGGCCTCGCCACCGCCACGCGCGCGCAGCAGGACTTCCCCACCAAGCCGATCCGGCTCGTGGTGCCCTTCACCCCCGGCGGGGTCACCGACACAGGGGCACGCGTCGTGGCCGATCGGCTCGGCGCCCGGCTCGGCCAGCAGGTGGTGGTCGACAACCGCCCCGGCGCGTCCGGCAACATCGGCACCCAGATGGTGGCCGCCGCCGCACCCGACGGCTACACGCTGGTGCTGGGCTTCGACGGCACGATGGTGATCAACCCCCACGTGTTCTCGAAGGTGCCCTTCGACACGGTCAGGGACTTCGCCCCGATCGGCAAGATCGGCGACGCCGTGCTCGTCATCGTCACGCACCCGTCGGTGCCCGTGAAGACCCTGCCCGAACTGATCGCCCACTCCAGATCGAATCCGGGCGGACTGTCGTACGGCAGTTCGGGCACCGGCGGCACGCCGCACATCGCCGCCGAGATGCTCAAGGCCCGGACCGGAGCGAACTTCGTGCACGTCCCCTACAAGGGAGGCGGTCAGGCCCTGACCGACGTGGTAGGCGGCCAGCTGCCCATGCTCTACACGGCCGTGGCCGGCGCGCTGCCCTTCATCGAGAAGGGCCAGGTCCGGGCCATCGCGGTGTCCAGCGCGCAGCGACTGGCCTCGCTGCCGGACGTGCCGACCGTCGCCGAGTCGCTGCCCGGCTTCGAAGCCAGTTCGTGGATCGGCCTGCTCGCGCCCGCGCGCACGCCGGCGCCCGTCGTCGAGCGTCTGCAGCGGGAACTGGCCGCCGTGGTGAGGGAGCCCGCGATCCGGGAGCGACTGGCCCGGCTCGGGATCATGGCCGTGGGCAACACGTCCACCGAATTCGGCCAGCAGATCGAGGCCGACCTGAGGAAGTACGCCGACGTCGTGCGGGCCGCCGGCATCCGAGTCGACTGAGGGGCGCCGGCCCGGCCGGTCACTTGAATTCGAGGATGCGCCGGGGGTCGAGACGCCCGCGCGCCAGGTCCCACAACGCGAGCAGGTTGCCTTTCAGGCGGCCGCGCCGGTCGACCCACGGTTCGGGCCGCAGCGTGCGCGCGGTGTTGGCCAGCATGTTCCTCGACATGTGCGTGCGGGCCAGCGGCCAGGCCATGGTGCCCTTGCGCGCCAGATAGATCGGGTTGGCGACCTGCGAATAGCCCAGGCGGACGCCGGGGCTGCGACCGGATTTCTTCACGCCCAGGTGCACGCCGCGCAGGCGGGGCGCCTGGACGATGGTGCCGTGCGCGGCGGCCTGGCGCGAGAAATCCAGGTCCTCCAGCCAGGCGTAGAGCGGGAGGTTCTCGTCGAAGCGCAGGCCCCGCTCGCGCACCGGCCGCATCCGCACGGCCATGTTGCAGCCGTAGCCGTTGTAGGTCGGACGGGTCGCGCGGGACGCGTCGTTCGGCCCCGCGTCCTCGATGATGCGCACGCCCTCCTGGTGGTCCAGGCCCGGGCCGAGGATGCCGTCGGCCAGGACCTGGCCGGTCGCGATGACCACGTCGGGCATCGCATCGAACAGGAGCTCGAGTTCCGCGAGGTAGTCGTCGCAGGGCAGGAAGTCGTCGTCGAAGAAGACCACCACGTCGGCCGTCGACGCCGCGAGCAGCACGTTTCGCTGGCACGGCAGTCCCACGGGACCGGCCAGCACGCGGGCTTCGCCTCCGTAGGCGTCCAGGCAGGCCGCGTCGAAATCCTGCGGCTTCGCCGGACAGATCAGGAGCGCGTCGGCCATGCGCGACTGCCTCGACAGGCGCAGGATGGTGTCGGTCATCACGTCCCGGCGGCCGGCGGTGGCGATCGCGATCGCGATTGTGAGTTTCATGGTCGGGCGTCCTCGAAGGTGCAGCCGCGTCGCGCGGCGAAAGTGCGATGCCGGATCGGAATGACGAGGCCCGCCTCAGACGGCGGGAACGGGATCGGTGGCCGCCTCGCCCTGTCGCGAGGGCGCCCCGAGCACCGCGTCCAGCAGCTGGCGCGCGGCCCGCTCCCAGGTGAATTGCGCCGCGTGCGCCCGGCCGCGGGCGCGCGTCTCGGCATGGAGGCCGGGCTCGTCGCGCAGCCGCACGATCTGGCGCACCCATTGCGCGGGGTCGTGCGCGTCGGCCCACAGGGCGGCCTCGCCGCACACCTCGGGCAGCGCGCCGCAGGGCGCGACGACCGTCGGGCAACCGAGCGCCATCGCCTCCAGCGGCGGCAGGCCGAAGCCCTCGGTGGTCGAGGGGAAGGCCAGCGCGAGGGCCTGCGTCAGCAGGCCGGCGAGCTGGGCGTCGTTCACGAAGCCGAGGAACTTGACGTTGGGAGGAACGCGGCAGCCCTGGCGCTCGAAGTCCTCGCGCGTCGCCGGTCCGAACAGCGCCAGCGTGACGTCCCGCAGGGCCGGCGCGGCGAAGGCCTCCAGGAGCACCTGGATGTTCTTGTGCTGCTGGCGGTTCGACAGCGCCAGCACGTAGGCGCCGCCCGCGAGCCCGGCGGCGCCTGCCGCCGCGAGGTCGGGCGCGTGGCGCAGCACGTGGTCGCACCCGTTGTGGATCACGGTGATGTTGCCGGCATCAGCCACGCCGAACTTGTCGAGCTGGTCCCGGGAGTACCGCGACACGGTCAGCAGGCCGCGATGGCGGCGTCCCAGCCGGGGCAGGACGAACCGGTACCAGCTGCGGAACAGGCGCGAGTAGGAGCGTGGCGAGGTGTACACCTGCGCATCGTGGACCATGGTGAACGCGTTGCGCGCCAGGACGGGTCCGATGTTGCAGAGGCTGACGATCGTCTCGTCGCGCGCGCGGCGCGGCAGCTGCGTCTGCTCCCACAGCACGCCCGTCAGGCGGCGGCGCAGCGGCGACATCGTGCGCGGACCCGCGTCGTGCTCGACACGGATGTGCGAGAGGCGCAGGTCGACGTCGTGGCGCCCCGGCACCAGCACGCGGCAGTGCAGCCTGCCGGCCAGGGCCTTGTCGTTGGCGAGCACCTTGTCCAGGGCCACCAGCATTTCCCGGGCGACGCGGTAGACGCCCGAGCGGCTGGTCGAGGGTTGAAGGAATTTGCCGTTGATGACGAGCCTCGGCAGCTCGGCACGCTCGGCCATGAACACCGTGTCAGGTGGATTGATCGGCATAACGCCCTCCCAGGGCAATCTCGTTGGGGTTGACGGTCATCGCGGCGCCCTCACGGCGCGCCGGGCCGGCGGGGCCGCAGGCGCCGGGCCAGCCGGTCGAGCGCGTGGCGTTCGAGGCCGGCCGGCCGGCCGGCCAGGCGCCAGGCCAGCCAGGCGAAGAAAAGGTAGGCGAGCAGGTAGGCACCGCCCAGGGGCACCGCCCGCCCCAGCAGCGCGGGCAGCGTGGCGGCCGCCAGCACCCAGGGGGCGCCGAGGTAGAGGACGGCACCGGCCGCCAGCAGCACGCACATCGGCCTGACCAGCGCCATGGCCTGCGGCACCAGCCCGACGTCGACCAGCCGGCGCACGATGCACATGCCGGTGAAGGTGCCGGCGGCGGTGGCGATGGCGCTCCCGGCGATGGCGCCGGGGATGCCGAAGCGCACCGCGCCCCACCAGACCAGCGGCAGCCGGATCACCAGTTCGACCAGCGTGCGCGCCGCCACCCAGCGCGTGCGGTCCAGCGTCATCGCTAGCGGCCCCATCAGGATGGCCGGCAGACCCAGGACCGCGACCGCGCTGATCCAGCGCAGCCACTGGGCGGCGGGCTCCCACGAGGGCCCGAGCGCCACGCGCACCAGGATGTCCGGCCAGAGCATCGGCACGCCCATCACCCCGACCATCACCAGCCCGATGGCATTGCTCAGCTGCACGTAGCGGGAACGCCGGTCCGCGTCGGCGGCGACCATCGCGCTCATGGCCGGGCGGAACAGCGGCTGGATCAGGGCCTGCATCGGGATCTCCGAGATCTGCTTGCCCATCGCGTACTGGCCGAACATGGCGGTCGTGGTCAGGCGCGGCAGGATCAGCCGGTCGATCTGCCAGTTGAGCGCGGCACCCGCCTGGGACAGGAAGTTCCAGCCGATGAGGTCGGAGAAATAGGGCCACCGGCTCAGGGTCAGCCGGGGACGCAGCGGTGCGATCACGTACGACATCACGGTGGTCGTCAGGGGGCCGCCCACCGTCGCCGCCGCGATCGCCCAGTAGCTCCCGGTCGTCGCCGCGATGCCGATCGACAGCACCAGCGCCACCGCCTTGCCCGACAGTTCCATGCGGGCGTCGGGGCGGAAATTGAAGACCCGCGCGTACTCCACCATCCGTGGACTGACCAGGCCGCGCAGGGCCGGCGCCAGGGCCAGCACCGCCAGCAGCGCCCGCAGGCGCGGCTCGTCGTTGAAGGCGGCCAGCGGCCAGGCCAGGGCCAGCAGCAGGAGGGCGATGACCAGGCCGCGCAGGAGGCTGAGCGTGAACGCCGTGTGCAGCATGTCCGGCGTCAGCGCCGGCGCGCGGATCAGCGCCGCGGCCATCGGCAGCTCGAACAGGGCTTCGACGATGAACACCGCCGCCATGGCCATCGCGACCAGCCCGAACTCCGCCGGCCCCAGGAACCGCGCCAGCGTCACCAGCATCACCAGATCGATCAGCTTGGTCGCCAGCCGGGTGCCCACCGTCCAGAGTCCGGCGCCCAGGGCGCGCCCGGCCATGCTCGCGGGCTCAGCCAAGGCGGGCACCATCGCCGATGACGGCACGCGGCGCGCGCGCGATCGAGCCGGACCCGGCGCGCACCGCGGCGACGGGGAACGCCCGGCGGGGGGTCGGCTGCTGCAGCAGCGCGATCGAGAAGCCGTAGAGCCAGGCGTTCAGCACGCCGAAGTCGGGCGTGGTACCGATCGTCAGTCCGGCCAGGAAGGGCGCGAAGTAGGCCCACCGCACCGCCGACATCAGGGCCCCGCCCTGCGCGTCGTCGCGCCCGCCGCGCCGCAGGAAGAGGCACTGGGCGACGAACAGCGCGTAGAGCAGGGCCCCGACGATGCCGACGTTGCTCGCCAGCGCGACCGCGAAGTTCGACGCGCGCGTGCCGCCCAGCCCGACCCCCAGACCGTGCGTCTCCCACAGGGCGCGCCAGGACACCTGCGTCCACATGGTGCGTTCCTCGTAGGAGAGCGAACTCGTCTTCTGGAGCACCATGGTGTCGAACATCTGCTGCATCGGCGCGAACAGGCGTGGCACCGCGACGAACAGCAGCACCAGCAGCGCGAGCGCCGCCAGGCTCAGGCGCAGTTCGCGGGCCAGGCCGTGCCGGAGGTAGGGATTGCGGCCGGCGGCCACCGAGCGCCAGCACCATTCCGCCACCATCGCGCCGCCGAGCACGCCGAGACCCAGGTAGGCCGCCGAGGACGTGGACAGCGCGATCAGCGCCAGCAGCGACGCCATCAGCGCCGGGACCAGCCACTGCCGCACGAAGCCGGCGGCCATCGCGCGCCGGAAGAAGTACAGCAGCGAGAGGAAGGACAGCGCCAGCGTCCCGAACGAGGACGCCTCGGGCATCAGACCCACGACGCGTTTGCTGTCGAGGATCTCGTCGTTCGTGAGCAGTGCGTAGGTGGCGGTGCGGAACAGGTCGAGCAGCGGCTCCAGCGGCACGTAGCGCGCGCAGAAGTCGAGCACGCCGGTGAGCGCGGTGATCGCCGCGCCCAGGCACAGCGCGTTCAGGGCCCGTTCACGGCTCCCCGGTTCCGTGAGCAGGTCGGCGAAGGCGAACGTCGCGAGCACCGAAATGCTGATGTAGACGAACTGCGAGACGTTCTGCAGCGTCGGGCGCAGCAGCGCGAAATCCGCCTGCGAGACCGCGATGACGACGACCTCCCCGGCGAAGAAGCGCGGCATGAACAGCGTCGTGACGCTCGCCACGATCCAGAAGGCCAGCAGCAGCAGCGCGACAGAGGGCGTCAGGGCGGCGTCCACGGCGCGGGCCAGGCCGCCCTTGCGGCCCAGTTGCCGCGCGATCACCAGCAACGCGACGATGGGCGCGGGGGTCAGCGTCAGGCCCGCCGTCAGGCTCGTCGGTATCACCGCGAGCGAGCCGAACGGCAGCGACGCGAAGAACAGCGGCAGCAGCGCCTGCCGGTGACGCAGCGACACCCAGGCCACCAGGATCCAGAAGACGGCGATCGGAACGGCTTCCATGGCGTCAACCCGCGGCGGCCGGACCGGCCGGGGTGCCGGATCGGGCGGCGATCAGCGACGCGATGAGACCGCCCAGGCGATCCCTGAAGACATCCATCCCGAACGAGCGCGCGTGGGCCTGCAGCACGGCGGGATCGAAGGCGTGGGCCATGGCCTCGAAACGCCCGATCGCCTCCATCATCGCCTCGGTCTTCTGTTCGTGGAAGAACAGGCCCGTGTGCCCCGCGACGACGGTCTCCAGCGCGCCACCCTTGGCGAACGCGACCACGGGCCGACCGCTCGCCATCACCTCCAGCGGAACGATGCCGAAGTCCTCGACACCCGGAAACAGCAGCGCGCGGCAGCGCGAGAAGTGGCGCGTCATGGTCGCGTCGTCGACCGCGCCGAGGAACTCGACCGTCGGACCCGCCAGCCGCCTGAGCGCGGGGCCGGCGCCGGCCCCGATGACCGTCAGGCGCCGGCCCAGGCGCGTGCACGCCTCGACCGCGATCTCGATCTTCTTGTAGGGCGTGATCTGGCCGGCGCACAGGTAGTGGTCGTCCACCACACCCGCCGGTGCGAAGCGCGACAGGTCGACGGGGGGATGCACGACGTGGGCATCGCGGCGGTAATACCGGTTGATCCGGCGCGCCACGTACGCCGAATTGGCGATGAAGTGATCGACCCGGTGCGACGTGCTCACGTCCCACCGGCGCAATGCGGGCGCGGTCAGCGACATCAGCACCCGCGTCACCGGCCCGGCCGACGCCCGGTACTGGGGATACAGGTCCCAGATGTAGCGCATGGGCGAGTGGCAGTAGCAGATGTGGATCGCGTCCGGTCCGGGAATGACGCCCTTGGCCGGACCGGCCTCGCTGGAGATCACGAGGTCGTAGCCGGTCAGGTCGAACGACTCCAGGGCATGCGGCATCAGCGGCAGCATCTTCTGGTAGTGCCGCCGTCCGCCGATCTTCTGCAGGAACGACGTCGTGATCCGGTGGCGCCGGAGCTTGTCCGAAATCGCGGCCTCGTCGCACACCAGCGTGAAGATGTCGGCCTCCGGATAGAGGTCGGACAGCACTTCGAGCACCTTCTCGCCGCCGCGCATGCCCACGAGCCAGTAATGGACCAGCGCGACCTTCACGGCACGGCTCTGGCGAGTCGGGAAGGCCGGTCGCCGGACGAGCCGGTCGCGCGGTCCGGAGTCAAACGCGGGAATTCCACGGTAGACATGGCGTTGCTCGATGCTTTAGGGCGCTGCGGATCGCCTGAAAATTGCATCGCACAAACGATGCCCACGACGACCGATGACCCCATGCGTGCTGATCTGAAATAACATGACACAATTAGTTCGCCTTGTAATTCTAATGGCTTCGTGTGCGACTCGGCACTGCCGGGTAGTAATTTTTTATTAACCTGTCGAAACGGAATTGGGTGGATTTTCACGGCTCCGATTCCAACCGACGCTATTTCTTTTTCATTCGGGATTCACGGTTCATCACGGCATTTCCAAAGCAGAACACAGACGGGAATTCGATCTTCCAGTTCAACGGACCACCATGAGAATTACCATCTGCACGCTGTTCGAGGACCACTATCACTACGGGGTCGCCGGCCTCACCAATTCCCTCGTCGCCGCCGGCTACCACGGTACCGTGTGGGTCGGCCACCGGGGTCCGTTGCCCGCCTGGATGGCGAACCACGCGGAATTCGACGGTGATTTCTGCAGCCTGCGCGTGACCGAGACCGTGCAACTCCGGATGGTTCGGCTCAATCCGCCGGTCAGCCTGAATTATCACAAGCCGACCTTCATGCTGGACGTGCTGAACACGTTCGAGCCCGGCGCCACGGCGGTGTGCTACATGGACCCGGACATGGTCGTGAAATGCCGGTGGTCGGCCATCGAGGCGTGGGTGCGGCCGGACGGCATCGCCCTGGTGGAGGACGCGAACGCGTCGTTGCCTTCCACGCACCCGAAGCGGGCGCGATGGGCGTCCTTCTTCGCCGCGCACGGCATGGTGCCCGGACGGGACATCGAGCGTTTCTACAACGCCGGCTTCGTGGGCATCTCGCGGGACCGGATCGCGGTCATCGAGACCTGGCAACGGGTCTGCGCGCTCGTGGCGCGCCACAACGGCGGATCGCTGCAGCAACGCCGGGTCGGTCACAGCGACCACATCTTCCATTCGGCCGACGAGGACGCGTTGAACTTCACGCTCGGCCTGTGCGACGCACGGCTCGACGCGTGCGGCCCGGAGGCCATGGACCTGGCGCCCGGCGGCCAGCTGCTCTCTCACGCCGTCGGCTCCGTCAAGCCGTGGGAAGGCCGGCACGTGCGGCGCGCGCTGCGCGGCGAGCCTCCGAACCTGGCGAGCCAGTCGTTCTACCGGTTCGCGACCGGTCCCGTGGTGCCCTTCTCGCCGGTCAGGCTGATGAAGCGAAGGTGCTCGATGTGGATCGCCTCCGTGCTGGGCACCCTGATCTTCAGAAGAAAAGCAGGGCTGTCCCCGTCCTCTCACTCGGTCTGAGCGCACCGCTTCGGCCTGGCGGTCGGCGCGAATCACCGAATCCGCGGTGATTCGCAAGTTGGCCGCGCGCAACGAATCACGCATCATCTTTTAGGAGCATTGAAATGGTTTTCGGACATCCGATCGGCATGCGGGCGGTCCCTCCGGGGATCGCGGCGCGCGCGTCGCACCGCGGCGGCTCGCACCTCAGGGTCTTCTCGGACGCGTGCCGGCGCGTCCTCGCCGTGCTCTCGCTCGTCGCCTGCGCGTCCTTCGGGGCGCACGCAGCGGACGGCACGAGCGGCAATCGCACGTTCGGCGATTCGGTGGGATTGGGCGTCAAGTTCATCCAGGGCCAGTCCCTGGACACCCTCCCGATGCTCAAGGACCTCAAGGTCAAGTGGGCGCGCGAACACGTCAACTGGCGCGACATCGAGACCTCGCCCGGCACCTACGGCGCCCTGCCCGCCAACCTGCGCCGGCAGCTCGCCTACTACCGCGAGAACGACATCGGGCTGGTCGGCATCCTGACGCTCTCGCGCGCCGGGACCACGCCCACGTCGCCCGAGGAGATCGCCGTGGGTTCCAACGCGGAAGCCTTCGGGCGCTTCGCGGCCCGGGCCGCGCAGCTGCTGAAGGCCGAGGGCGTGCGCTTCGTGCTGGAGGTCGGCAACGAGCCGCACAACTCTCACCTCGTCAAGGCATTGGGAGGCCAGTGGAACGGACGCCCCCCTTCCCCCTGGCTCGATCACTACGTGCAGATGGTCAATGCCGCGGTCAGGAACGTGAAGGCCGACGACCCGTCGGTCAAGGTACTCGCCGGCGACGACATGTGGGTCGTCGACTACTGGATGCTGGAAGCCGGACTCGACCCCCGCCTGGACGGCCTGACGGTGCATCCCTACGCCCGTGGCATCCCGGAGATCGCCGCGGTGGCCAACGACACCGACTGGGTGCGTCCGTTTGTGGCCGTCGACGCGGACCGCTCGCTCCAGTCGGGCGTGAAGCGCCTGCGTGCGGCGGCGCTCCAGAAGTTCGGCCGTCCCGTCGAGATCTGGATCACGGAGATGGGCTGGCCGGTGGCCGAGGGCGAGCGTGCCGTCGACAACGCGACGCCGGAGCGGACCGTCGCCTCCTACATCCCGCGTTCCTTCATCCTGGCGGCCGAGGCCGGTGTGGAGGGCTTCTGCTGGTTCTCCTCGCAGGACGCGGTCGACGGTCCCATGGGCCTGACCCGCAACGACTGGTCCCAGCGCCTGACCTACAGCGCCTTCCGCACCATGACCGAGCAGCTGGGCGACCTGAAGTTCGTGCACCGCCTGCAGGGAGAGAAAGGGACGGACGCCGCCGTGCAGGCGTTCCTCTTCGCCAACCGCGATCGCAGCGTGGTCGTGGCCTGGAACGCGCGCGGCACCGAGGACATGCAGTTCGTGCTTCCCCAGTACCGTCCCAACGACCTGGCGGTGATCGACCTCGTGGGCAATCGCAAGCTGGTCCCGGCCAGGAACCGGCGCTTCTCCGTGCCGATCAACGGCGAGCCGGTCTACATCCAGCTCTTCTCCCGCAGCGAGTGGGCATCGGCGTTCCGCATCAAGTGACGCGTCGCCCGTCCGCCGGCGCCGCCCCGTGGCCACGCTCCGCCGCCGGACCAATGCGCGCGGGCCCCTGTTCACGCGCCTTTTCCCGGGAGGCGTTTGCAGGATCGCGTGCGGGCGGATCGGTCGCGGACGGAGCGCATGGTCAGGCTACCGATCCGCGAAGTTGAGTTCGGCGGCGCGCTGCTGAGTGCCTAATGCCGCCGCCAGCGACGGCTGGCGCGCATCGGTCGCGTGCGTCCGACCCATGTCGTCCACCGACGTGAAGCCGAACAGGTCGGCGAAGGGCTTCAACTTGGCGGCCGAACCGCGGGTGTAGATCACCTCGCGCGACTGCAGCGCGCCTATGATCAGGCCGTGGAGCCGACCCGTGACGATCCAGTGCGCGTGTCCGTAGGGCGCCAGCAGGCCGTCCGCGACGCCGTCCGAAACGATCAGACTGACCTCGACGGGGAGTTCCCGGTCGATCGTGGCGCCCAGCGCCCGGCAGAACGACAGGCCGAAGTCCTCCCTCAGATCGTGCGAGACGATCAGCACGCGCTTCAGGCCTTCCCGCTCGTGGAGCCAGCGCAGCGCCGTCAGGATTTCCTTCGGATCCTCGTTCCTGGATTCGCCGGAATCGATGCCCGGCGACACCAGGCAGGTGTCGGACGCGTTCAGGTCCGGTCGAAGCGGCAGGCAACCCTTCAGGAACGCCAGGTCGCCCGTCTGCTTCATCTTGGCGGCCGAGGTCGGGAATTCGGCTTGCAACACGGACAACGACACGGCATCGCGCAGATTGATCTCCGTGCACCGGTCAAAGATCAGCTGGAAACAGAACTTCTTCCATCGCGACCGGATGGACGTGGCACCCGCCCCGACGACGGCCGCGCAATGCCCGCAGACGACCGCCCAGAAACAGACCGCCACGGTAAACGCCAGCCATCCGAGCGAGACCTCGTTGCGGATCGCATGGCCGCCGCCGATGCGGATGGAACTCCACAGGCAGGCCCGGAAGGCTCGCGCGGGATTGGCGCGGATCGGGACGATCTTCAGTCCGGCCGTCTCGAACTCCTCGCGAATCTTGTCGCTGGGCGTCTTGTAGGGCATCAGGACGCACTGGCGGCCGTCCTGCACGAGGCGACGGCCCGCCGCGAGCGAGAGCATGGCATCGCCCAGATTCACGAAATCTCCTGGCAGCAGGACTGTCTTCATTCTCATTCGATGGGTCGCAAGGGATTCGGAAAACCGCGAAGGCGGCGATGGCGGACCCGACGACGGCGAGGGGTCTTCGGTGATCGGCACGCGGAGGTCGCCGACCGGGTCATCGGCGCCCGCCTTCGCGTTCGCCGCTTCGGCCGACCGGGGCACGCGTCGTGGTGGAACCGGGCGTCAGACACTGCCTGCCGGCCGGCGTCGATGCCAGGGCGACACGTCGCATGCGCCGTCACACGCCGACATCGGCCGGTTCATTGACCCTGCGCGATCCGTGGCGCGTCGGAGGGCGTCGGCACATAGCGATAGCTCCGGTGCCGGTAGCAGTACCGGCTGTTGTAGCGCTTGTCCAGGTTCATGCCGTTGAACACCACGCCTTCGACGGCGCTTCCGACCTGGTTCAGGCGACGCACGCTTTCGTTGAGCTCGGCGAGCTGGCTGTGCTCGGCGCGTGCGACGAGCAGCACCACGTCGCAGGACAGCGCCACCGTCATCGCATCGGCGGCCACGAGCACCGGCGCGGCGTCGATGAGGACGACGTCGTAGTTCGCGGACAGGCGATCGAGCGTGCGCCGGAAACCGTCGGTCTCCAGCATGTCGGTCGGGAAATCGGGCAGGCGGCCGGTGGGCAGGAGGTCGAGATTCGGTCGCACGCCGGCGCGGATGACGTCTGCGTCACGGACCTGCCCGCTGAGCAGTTCGGACAGGCCCGGCGCGTTCTCCAGGCCGAATTCGAAGTTCTTGCGACCTCGGCGCAGGTCGGCATTGACGAGCAGCACACGCCGTCCGGATTGCGCCAGCACGGCGGCCAGGTTGCCGGCGACGAAGCTTTTCCCGACGCCCGGTGTCGCGCCCGTGATGAGGATCCGGTTGTTGACGGCCTGCTCCTGCAGTGCCCTCAACATGACCCGCAGGCTGCGCAGGGCCTCGATGGGCTCGCTGTGCGGGTACACATCGGCCAGGAGCGGCGAGCCGGACGCGGCGCCGGCACCACCCTGCTCCAGCAGCTTCTGCTGGGGCGCGTGAGGCAGCACGGCATACACGCTCAGGCCGGTCGACGACTCGATCTCGTCGGGATTGCGCACGCCGGGCTTGTTGCGCGTGCGCAGGATCGCCCAACCTGGGCCGGTCAGCAGACCGAGGGTCAACGCCAACGCCATGATGAGCGACTTCTGCGGTTTGACGGGCTCTTCGGCCAGCTCCGCCCGGTCGAGCAACCGGACGTTGCCGATCTTCCCTTCCTTCACCAGGCGCATCTGCAGCATGTTGTTCTGCATCGACTGGTAGAGCGCGCTGTTCACGTTGACGTCGCGTTCCAGGCGCAAGGCATCGCGCTGGATGTTGGGCATGCTGGCGATGCGTGCATTGAGCGCCTTGAGCTCGCTCTGGACCGCGCCGATCTGACGATCCAGCATCAGGGTCCGCGGGCTCTGGTCGGTGAAGTTGACTTCCGTGGCCCGGCGCTGCTGCTGCAGATCGAGCAGGCCGCCTTGCAGCGCCGCCGTCCGGGCGAGCCACACCTTCGCCTCTTCCTGGTAGGCGACGCTGCCGTTCTGGTTCCTGAACTTGGCGAAGGCGTCCTCGGATGCCTGCAATTGCCGCTCGAACACCGGCAATTGCGCATCGAGGAACGCCAATGTCTTCTCGGCTTCGGCGGACTTGCGCGCCATGTTCTGCGTGACGTACTGACGACCGATGGCATTGAGCGACCACGTCAGGCGTTGCGGATCGGTGTCGTCGAGGACCACCGAGATGACGTTCGACTGCTTTCCCTGTTCGGTCAATTGCAGCCTGGACTGCAATTGCTCGATGGCACGCATGCGGGAAGCGACGGAGACGGTGAAGGCCGCGCCCGCCAGGCCATCGAGTCGCGTCATCACGATCTCGAATTCGCCGTCGGGCGTCGATTGCTTCAACGGCACGCCGACCTGGCCCTCGAGCGGGGTCGCGAGCAGCTTGTGGCGCACCAGGTAGCGGCCGTCGCCCCGCGCCAGCACGGTGAACGGACTGCTGTTCTCGAATGCCGCGGGCACCTGGAACCGCGCGACCTCGATGCGCTCGGTGCCGTGGACGTGATTCCCGAAACCCATGACACCGGGCTGCGACAGCGTCGTCGACATCCCGGCGAGCCAGGCGCCCACCACGGGCAGGTAGCGCGGGCGAGCGCTGATCCGCAATCCCACTTCGTCGACCGCCGCGCCCAGGACGAGCCGGGAGCCGAGCACCTGGATCTCGCCGGTGGCGGGTGTCTTGATGTCGAAGAGACCGGACGTCTCGTTGAGGAAGGTCTTGCTGTCGGGCGCGGACTCCTCGACCTGGATCAGCAGATTGCCCCGATAGACCGGCACGGCCAGTGTGACATAGAGCAGTCCGGCGACCAGCGCGAGCGCGACGATCGCGAGGATCGACCACTTGTGGTCGATGAGGATGTCCTTGTAATCCGACAGTCGCGGAACATTCTCCGATTCGACCACCAGGACGTCGGATTCATTGCGATGGGTCTGACGGATCACTGGATTCATGCGACAAGTTGAGTATCAGGAACCGACGCGGAAGGCCGGCGTTCGAGCGTAGATCATCGCGTGCATCTGTGGGCGATGACTTTGCCGCTGCCGTGTGATCGGACGATTCAAACATGGGAGACGGCATAGCAATTAAGAAGTTTCTGCCGGAAGGCCGAAGACTCGAATCGCGCGCGCGCGCTCGCCCTCGCATTCCGCCCGATGCGATGCCTGAGCGTGGCATCGTCGATCAACTGCGCGATGGTCCGGACCATCTCTTCCTCGGACGCGCAAAGGAACCCCGTCTTCCCGTGCTCGACGACGTAGCGATGCTGGGGACAATCCAGCACGACGCTCGGCAACCCGGCGGCGAGCGCCTGGATCAGCGGCAACGGATACCCCTGGGTCTTTCGGGGGACCACGTAGATCCAGCCCCTCGACAGCTTGTCCGCATGGACCAGGCGATCGCCGACCTCCGTGATCCGGACACCGGCCGCCTGGAAGCACTCCGTCATCGCGGCCGATGCGTCACCCAGCCATTCGAAGCCGATCCTCAGCTCCTCCGCGCTCAGCAGCACGGCGATCTGCGCGAGGTTGTCGGCAGTTCGTCGGTCGGCATCGCCGCCACCGCTGAGGACGGTCGGACTCGCCGACTCATTGCGCGGACCATTGAGGAAGGCCTCGTCCACCGGACTGCCCACCAGGTAGGTCGAGCCCCATGGCTCGGGCGGAAACGTCGCGTTGGCGGCCGCCTTCATGGGAAGCATGAGCGAGCGTGCGGCGTTGGCGCGCCGCCCATGACTCAATGGGAGGGTCGTGATTGAGCAGGAGTCGAGCGCGGAATAGACGACCTTCGATCTTGCGCCCGAATTCCTCAGGGCGAGCAGACCGATCACGTAAGAAGTGATGCCATGCAGGTGCAATGTGGAGGGCGGGCGTTCTGCGATCTCTCGGCAGCAGGCACGGTAGAAATTCCAGAATTTGAAATTCGCCTTACCATTTTTTACAAGCACCAGCGCGGCGTGCTCACGCAATGACTGAATGCCGTTCGAGCCGCTTCGATCGTCGATCGCCACGATCGTCTGGCGATGTCCGCTGCCCGACAGTTCGCAGGTCGCAGCCGCGAGGAAACTGCGCACCTTGTCGGTGGAATTGAATACCAGGTGCAATGTTCTGGACGAGGCGCCCGAATGGGAAGGCATTGAGGCCATGGGTGGCCGGACTCAGCGAGCGCCTTCTCTGAGCAATACCACCTTCACGGTCTTGAAAAGAATCGCGACATCGGAAAAGAAGGAATGGCTCTCGACGTACAGACGATCCAGCGCCACACGCTCCTCGTAGGTGGTGTTGTTGCGTCCGCTCACCTGCCAGAGCCCCGTCATGCCCGGCTTGACGCTGACGTAGTGCCAGCGGCTGGTCCCGTATTTCGACAGTTCGGCCACCGTGACCGGACGCGGACCCACCAGGTTCATTTCGCCGCGCAGGACGTTCATGAGCTGCGGCAGTTCGTCCAGGCTCGTCTTCCGAATGAAATGGCCCACGCCGGTGATGCGCGGATCGTTGACGAGCTTGCGGTCCCTTTGCCATTCGAGCCGCGCCTTGGGGTCGTTCTCGAGCAATTCGGCCAAGACCCGATCGGAATCCTGGCGCATGGAACGGAATTTCATGCACTTGAAAAGCCGACCGTCCTTACCGACCCGGTAATGGGCAAAGATGAAAGGTCCGCCATCCACGCGCCAGACGAGAAACGCGATGATCAGGAAGGTCGGCGCCAATGGCACCAGGAGGAGCAAGGCCAGAAACTGATTCAAATGAAGTTCGAAAGCGGCCTTCAATGCCGTCGAACCGGTGTCAATGCGTTTTTTCGTACGAGTTCGCTCGGAAATAAACTCAGCGACGTTGGCCATAAATGATTTAAGAAATTTGAAATCGATGGATAAGAATAAGACTTGCACCAGAAACCAGTGAAGTCCTACGTTGTCCAGAAGCACCAGTCGTGCTCAGTTGTCACAAGGTATATGAGTTGGATGAAATTATCGTCATTTGCGGTAGTTATAAAGTTTTAATTCTTACAAAATTTTACTATTTACCCGGCACTTACTACTTATGCATTACTTCCAGGGTTTATGGAATTGCCGTCACTAATTTGAGGCATTTTTAAATCCCTGCCTCGGCAAGTTTTCGCAATGACGACAGGCTTGCTCAATTCGCGAAGTCCAGTCTCCGAGCCGCTCGACCACGGCGTTGCCGATGCCCGGCCCGATCGGATGGACGGAAATGCGCCTGCAATCGAGAACGACACGAGGCCTCGATTCGCTAGACCAATGAAGCACCGAATGGCGCGGCTCGCACACCGCGCTTCATGTGCGAGCACTCGTGCGATGTCGGGATGCAGTGGCCACCGGTCACCGCCGTGGCACGCGCCACTTCGGAAAGGTGCGGGGCTGGAAACTCGCGGAAACGCCAGCCATCACCCCCCACGCATTGCGCCGGCCGTGCGGGCCCGTGCGCAGCATCCGGGTGATTGCGTTCCTCGTTTCGGGCATTCCCGTCCAAGCTTGCCCGAGTGCATCGCGCCACGGCACTGCCGGCGTGCACTGAGGTCGGCGAGGCGGCAGCATGTGGGGCATCGCACGAAAGTGGTGCGAACGCACTCGCCGCTCATTGCGATGGCGGTGCCTGTCAGCGGTCCAGCAGGTGGACGTCGAAGGTCTCGTCGGTGCAGCACACGGGCCCGAAGCTCGCCAGGCGCCGGGTCGCCGAGAGGAAGTCGGCCACCTGCGCGGGCGTGGTGGAGAACGTCCAGTTGTAGCCCTCGGTCACCGTCGCCGCGGGCGCGGGCGCGGCCGCGTCCAGGCGGTGCGCGAGCAGGATGATCACCGGGCGCTGCGTCTCGGCGCGCAGGCGCCGCGCGTCGGCCAGCACCTCGTCCAGGCCGAGCGCCAGGCGGGCCTTGCGCGTGAACATGACGACGTTGCCGAAGCGCTGCTCGCGCAGCAGGTAGATGCGGTTGGGCAGGTAGTGGGCGACCGACTCCACCAGGTAATCGGGGTCGGCCACGATGATGGCGTCGCGCAGTTCGGGCCGGCTCGCGACGAGCCGCACGAGATCACGGCTGCGGCTTTCGGGCGCCTGGACGTTGGTCATCGCCGCAACGCGGGAGGCACCCAATGCGACCTGCAGGGCCAGCAGGAGACAGAAGCACGTGAAGCCCGCCCGACGTGCCACGAGCCGGGCACGCGACGGTTCCGACGCGGGTGCGGACGCATCCGCGATCCAGTAGAGGCTCACGAGGAAAACCAGCCAGAGCGCTTGATGGCGGTAGTCGCCCCCATAGATCAGCGAGAAGAACACCGAGAGTCCGAGCAATGCGACGCCACCGGCGATGGCCGCCGCCGGTCTCGCCGCCAGACCGAGGACGCTGCCCACGAGCAGCAGCGACATCGCCACGTGCACGGCCAGCACCTGCGGGGCGTGCAGCAGCGACATCGACTTCAACCCCGCTTCCCAGACTGGATAGCCGGAGAGCTTCGGAAAGCCCATGGAGGGCAGCATCAGGGCCTTGGCCAGTGCCGCCAGGCTCCAGCCGCTCGCGTCCACGCGGGCGGCGTCGTTGAAGGGCGGGTAGATGGTGGCCGCGCACACCACCACTCCCAGCACCGCCAGCGCGGCGTTGACCCAGAAGTTGCGCCACGCCCCCGCGCGCAGCCCCGCCCCGCGCCAGCGCAGGTCGAGCAGCCAGAACAGGCTCAGCGCCCCGGCCAGGATGGCCGAGTGCACGTTGCAGTTGGCCAGCAGCGCCAGCACCACCCCCAGCGCCACCCCCCGGTCGCGATGGCGCTCGTAGAGCGCGGCGAACGCGAACATCAGCAGCATGGCGATGCCGTAGTTGCGCGCCATCACCGAGTACTCGTAGAGCGCCGGGCGCCCCAGCATGAACACCCCCACCAGCACCGCGCCGAACGGCGAGCGCCGCACCAGCAGCACCATCGCCGCCACCGCCACCGTCACCGAGACCACCGGCAGCAGCGCCGTCGCCGGCACCACCGTGGCGCCCGCGCGCAGCAGCAGGTACCACAGCGCGGGGTGGCCCTCCCCGTGCAGCCCCCGCAGCATCCCCAGCACCCCCTCGCCCTGCAGCGCCAGCGACAGCGCGCGCACCTCGTCGCGCCACACCACGTGCCGCGTCAGCAGCGCCAGCACCAGCGACAGCCAGACGGCCAGCAGCAGGACCTGGGTGCGCGCGCGCAACCGCGCCCGATCCTGAACCGGCTTGAGGCGATCGGTCTTCATCGTCTTCGGTGGAACCCTCTGATGTCCATGTGGCCTTGGCTTTCGCAGGTGCGCCGACACAAGCAAGAATCGGACGATTCTCAGTCTATCGACAGTCGGGAAAGTCGCCAGCACGCAGAACCGGATTGCCACGCATCGATGACCGATGCTAGGAACATGCGCGGTTTCAGACTTTGACTGCGCGGCATGCATGCGCCCGTCGACCGTCGCGGTCCGCGACGACCGCCGCTCCTTCTGCGGATGTCGGGTCGACCCCGACCCCACGTGCGACGCACGCTCTGGATGTCCAGCGTCGCAGCCGCCTAGCCCGCGGCGGCTTCGGCCAACGCGCGCTGTCCGAGGATCGCGCCCATCAGCCCGGGAAACCGGGCGTCCAGTTCGGCACGCCGCAATTGGTTCATGTGCGTCGTGCCGGCGCATTCGGTCCGGATCAGCCCGGCCTCGCGCAGCACCCGGAAATGATGCGACACGGTCGACTTCGGCCGGCCGCCGTCCAGGTCGCTGCAGCGCGCACCGGACACATCGGCCAGGCGACGCACGATGTCCAGGCGCACCGGGTCGCTCAATGCGTAGAGCACCCGCTCGAGGATCAGCTCGTCGGCGGCGGGATGTTTCAGGGGACGCATGGTCCTGATCATAGACCTCGGGTTAGACTCAGTCGATAGTTCGATAACTATCGAACTTACGAAACACGTCTTTTTTTTCCATCACGTCCGAGGAAGTTCCATGTCCGCCTTGTTCCAACCCTTCACGCTCAAATCGGTCACGCTGCGAAACCGGATCGCCGTCCCGCCCATGTGTCAGTACTCGGCCGTCGATGGCCGGGTCGGCGAATGGCACCTGAGCCACTACGCCTCCCTGGCCCGCGGCGGCGCCGGTCTGGTCGTCGTCGAAGCCACCGCCGTCGCACCCGAAGGCCGCATCACGCCCGGCTGCGCGGGCATCTGGAGCGACGACCTCGCGCAGGCGTTCGTGCCGATCGTGCGGCAGATCAAGGCCGGCGGCGCCGTCCCCGGCATCCAGATCGCGCACGCAGGCCGCAAGGCGAGCGCCAATCGCCCCTGGGAAGGCGACGACCACATCGCCGAAAGCGATTCGCGCGGATGGCCCACGATCGCACCGTCAGCGATCGCCTATGGTCCCGGACTTGAGCGGCAGCCGCGCGCCATGACGCTCGACGACATCGACCGCGTGCGCCAGGACTTCGTCGATGCCGCGAAGCGGGCGCGAGACGTCGGCTTCGAATGGCTGGAACTGCATTTTGCGCACGGCTACCTGGCGCAGAGCTTCTTCGCCGCCGCATCGAACCAGCGCGACGACCGCTACGGTGGCAGCGCCGAGAACCGTGGCCGCTTCCTGCTCGAGACGCTTGCGGCGGTGCGCGAGGTCTGGCCCGACCACCTGCCGTTGACGGTGCGTTTCGGCGTGCTGGAATTCGACGGGCGCGACGAGCAGACCCTGATAGAGTCGATCGAATTGACGCGCGGGTTCAAGGCGGCCGGACTCGACATGCTGAGCGTCAGCATCGGCTTCTCGACGCCGACGGCCAAGATCCCGTGGGCGACCCCCGCGTTCCTGGGCCCGATCGCCGAGCGCGTGCGCCGCGAGGCCGACCTTCCCGTGTCGTCGGCGTGGGGCTTCGGCACCCCGGCCTTGGCCGAGCAGGCCGTGCGCGACGGGCAGCTCGACGTGGTCATGGTCGGCAAGGCGCATCTGGCCAACCCGCACTGGGCCTATGCGGCCGCCAGGGAACTGGGCGTCGAACGCGCTTCGTGGACGCTCCCGGCCCCGTACGCGCACTGGCTCGAGCGGTACTGAAGCTGCGCGGCGTGCGTCGCGGGTCGCGGGTCGTCGGACATCCGACGCGTTTCCGCGCCTCACCCGTGTCGTCACCCGATGCACACTCCGTGCTCCGGTCGACGTCCCACTCCGCGATCCGGCCGGGTCGGCAAGTCATCCGTTTTTTTTGTCCGACGGCATTGGCATCGCCCGGGCATTGAAATGGACGGCGCCGACATGGCGCGACAAATGACGCGCGGCATGGCCAATGCGGCAATTCCCGATCACGCCGTCCGACTCGACGAAAGCGTGGAACGGATCGGTCGAAACCGTCGGTGGTGCTTGGGACGCAAAGTCCGCATCGCGCGATCGCATGGAGAAGCGATGTCGACGCCATCGTCTCGATGCCGGTAAGTGGGCACGCGCCGACACCGCGGTGCGCCGGCCATCGGCCGCACTGGATGGGCGCGCTGCCATCGGCAGGCCATGGAATGCAAGCCCTGGAATTCGCGCGACTCCCCCGATCGTCTCCATAGGAAAACTTACGTTCGAGAAACAAATCGCCGTCAAATTCCGGGGGCGCATCTTTTCTAATTCCTTATCGCCATCGGCGCATGCCAATTCGTTCCGCACGACGGAAAGTCCGATCAATGGATGCAACGCTAAACCGCATAGACTCGGCGCTCCGCTCAACTCAAACTCAGGTGATCATGACGAAGACCTACGCCCAACTTACCCGCGAGATCCAGGCCCTGCAGGCGCAAGCCGACAAACTCCATCAATCGGAGAAGAAGGACGTGATTGCCAGACTCAACGAGTCGATCGCGCAATTCGGGTTGAGTGCGCAGGACCTTCGTTTTCCGGGCACCTCGGCGGCGTCATCGTCTTCCGTCGCGTCGTCGGCATCGACGCGTTCGCGTGCCTCGTCGCGTTCGGCGGCCTCGGCCAACGAGGTCAAGTACAGCGACGGTCCGGGACGCGTCTGGGGTGGTCGGGGTCCGCGCCCCGCCTGGTTGCGTGAGGCGATCGCCCAGGGCCGCAGCCTGGAGAGCTTCGCCGTGGGCGCCGGCAAGTCCGCGCGCCGCGCCGTCGGTGCGAGCGCCCCGGCCAAGGTGTCGCTGCCGCCGCGCTACGGCCACCCCAAGACCGGCCAGACCTGGAGCGGACGGGGCCCGAAGCCCACCTGGCTCAAGCAGGGCCTGAAGAAACGCGGCGCGTCGATCGACGACTTCCTGCTCTCCGCGACCGCGTCGCCGCAGGCCCAGGCACCGTCCGATGCGTCACGCAAGCCCGCGCCGGTCCAAAAGGCAACGGCACCGCGTGCGGGCGCCGCCAACGCCAGCACCACGAAAGCGCCCACGGCCGGCACCGGCGGCAAGGCACCCTCGCCGAAGCCGAGGGCTGAACAAATCGGCGGGAGCGCCCAGGCCACGCCCGCCGCCGCCAGCAAGACCCGCGTCGCCGCGCCGGCGAACAAGTCGGTCGCCGCCCCGTCCCCGGCCAAGCCCCGCAAAGCGCCGGGCCAGGTGGCGTCCAACACGCCCGCCGGCGCCACCGCGACCCCCCGTGACGGCGAGAAGCCGACCCCTGCGAGCCCGGCCGGATCGGTGAAGAAACCCGCTTCCGCGAAGCGTGCCGCGGCCGCCGCGCCCACCTCGGCCGTCAAGCGCGCCCCGGCGCCAGCGAAGAAGGCCGCGCCGGCCCGGAAGAACCTTCCCGCGTCCATGGCGCCAACCACCGAACCGGCGCCTGCGTCCGCGAACGTGAACGGACAGACCTCGCCCGCGCCCGCGCCCACGATCCCGTCGGGCGAGGCCGAGGACCGGGCAACGACCGCGGGTCACTGAGCGCGCACGCGACTCGGTCCCGTGGCGAGGACGACACCTCGTCTTCGCGCGGCCCTTGCAACGCCGATCCGTCGTCGCCTCAAGATGCCGCGAGCTTGTCCTGCGTTCGGGTGTCGAAGTCGGTGGCGTCGTGGCGCTCGTGGAGCTGGCCCGAAGGCTCGCCCCCCGTGCGGTTGACCATGCGACCACGCTGGACGGCCGGACGCGCCGCGATCCGGTCCGTCCAGCGCTGCACGTTGGCATAGGCCTCGACCTGGAGGAACTCGCCCGCCCCGTAGAGCTGTCCCTTGGCGAGGGCGCCGTACCAGGGCCAGACGGCCATGTCGGCGATCGTGTAGTCGTCGCCCGCGAGAAAGGCGCTTTCGGCCAGGCGCCGGTCGAGCACATCGAGCTGTCGCTTGACCTCCATGGCGTACCGGTCGATCGCGTACTCGATCTTCGACGGCGCATAGGCGTAGAAATGGCCGAAGCCGCCGCCCAGGAAAGGCGCACTGCCCATCTGCCAGAACAGCCACGACAGGCACTCGGCGCGTCCGGCACCATGCGCTGGCAGGAACGCGCCGAACTTCTCGGCCAGGTACAGCAGGATCGCGCCGGATTCGAACACCCGCACCGGCGTCGGGCCGCCATGGTCCACCAGCACCGGGATCTTGGAATTCGGGTTGGCCGCGACGAAGCCGCTGCCGAACTGGTCGCCGTCGTTGATCCGGATCAGCCAGGCGTCGTACTCCGCCGCGCCATGGCCGAGCGCCAGGAGTTCCTCCAGCATCACCGTCACCTTGACGCCGTTGGGCGTGGCCAGCGAGTACAGCTGCAGGGGATGGCGGCCGACCGGCAGGTCCTTGTCGTGCGTCGCGCCCGCCGTCGGGCGGTTGATGCTCGCGAAGCGGCCGCCGGTGGCGGGCTTCCAGGTCCAGACGTTCGGCGGGGTGTAGGCAGGCAAATCGTTCATCGATCGGTTTCCTCGGCAGCGACGCGTGCGACACCGGCGCCGTCGCGGCGCATCCGCATCGGGCCTGTCGCATCGAAAGGTTCCAGGCTAACAGTTGCGGCACCGTGGAGAAAGGCGCTGGCGGCGCCCGCTCGCCCCCCACACCGCCCGGTCGGGAACCGACGTCACCCTTCGCCGCGCAAAACCGGCGCCGTCGCGGCGGCCAGGGCCGGCGCGCGTTCGCGCGGTGCTTCGGCGACGGGACCGGTGCGCTCCGGGGACGGGCTGTACGGGGTGCGGCCGCATCCGGATTGGCCGTGCCTGCCGCGCCTGCGCTCGTCGCATGACCGCACGCAGCCCCGCGACCGGGCCGGGTCCGGGCAACGCCCTCACGCGGCCTGCAGCGCCCGGGTGCGCACGACCTTGCGCACTACCCAGTCGCGGGTGAGGGTGTCGAACGCATGGAAGTGCGCCGACGCCAGGTGCGCCGAGATGGCCGCGGAGTCGTCGTAGAGCTCGTACAGGAAGAATGCACCCGCGTCGCCGGGGTCGCGGCAGACGTCGAAGCGCCTGCAGCCGGGCTCCTCGCGCAGCGACGTGCGGGCGTTGAGCGCGATGGCGTCGGCGAAGGCTTCCGCGTGGTCGGGATGGACCTGGAAGTCCACCAGCAGGGCTTGGGTCATGTCGAAGGTCCTCGCGTCCGGGCGGATGCGCCCGGCAGGGTGTGCCACATCGGCGAAACGCCCGATCTTGCCCCGGATGCGGACACCCCGGCGCGGTGCACGGGCTCCGGCTCGCGGGAACGGCCTCCTGGGCGGGACCCGGACGACGCGCGGCGCGACGTCCCGGAGGTCGCGCGGCTCAGGGTGCCAGGTGCGACAGCACCAGCCCACGCAGGACCGGCAAGCGGCCGGTGAAGAAGTGATCGGCGCCCGGCACCACGACCACGGGCTGGCCATGAGGCCGCGCCCAGTCCAGCACGGCGGCGAGGGCCACGCGCTCGTCGCGCTCGCCATGCACCACCAGCGCGTCGGCGAGGCCCTGCGGCGGCGCGAACGCACGCCCGTCGCCAACGGGACCCGAGGGCATGCCGGCGAGGCAGACCCGCCACGCCGGCACGCCCTGGTCCTCCAGCGCGCGGGCCACGCGGGCCTGCACGAAGGCGCCGAAGGAAAAGCCGACCAGCGCGAGCCGGGCGCCGGGGTGCGCGTCGCGCAGCGCGGCCTGCAAGGCGACGACGTCCCCGGCCTCCCCGACGCCTCCGTCGTGGACGCCGGCGCTGCGTCCCACGCCCCGGAAGTTCGGGCGCGCCACGGCCCAGCCGACCTCGCTCAGCGCGCGTGCGAGCACCTGCGGCACCTTGTGCAGGGCATGCCCACCGAGCAGGGGCTGCGGATGCGCGACGATGGCGATGCCGCCGTGCACCGGGCCGCGCGCGGCGTCGACGACCACCTCCATCGGGCCCGCGGGTCCTTCGATCACTTGCACGCCGGAACGCGCGAGGTCGGGCGGCGTCACCGGGGTCGCTCCGTCGTCGACGCAGCGCCCGGGGCCAGGTGCCGCAGGGCGTGCGCGGCACGGTGGGCGAGGGACGACGCCTTGCCGGCGACGCCCAGGCCATCGCGCGTCACGGCACGAGGCCCGGTCTCGTTCGGCAGCGGCATCGTCATGGGCGACGTGGCTCCATGGTGTTGGGAGCACCGATCGATCCGGCCGTGACGAGTCACATCGCCCCCCCGGCCGCGATCGCCGCTCCAGGCCGAGCGTCCTACGGCATGACCATGTCGAGGCGCGTGGCACGGGTCCGACGCGCGAGATGCTGCACCGCGTGCGATACCCGCACCGACCGACAATCGCCTTCCCATGCGAGAGTGCAGGGCCGGTGGTGGCGGCTGCCGAGGTTTCTGCCAGCCCATCAGTCGGGTCCCCGCGGCAGGTGATCCCCACATACAAGGTGCAGTCGCCCCATCCGGCGCGCCGCGTGCGCGCTGTCCCGGAAGGTGCCTGCGATCAGGCGCAGGCCGCCCGCCCGGCCACCTGCGCGCAGCCATCCGATCGCGGCGTAGTACCGGCCGCCCGGCTCCCGCTCGACGGTCACGACGACGATCTCTGGCTCCGCGGACATGGGTGACTCCTGGCGTTGAATGCTTTTTAATTCTGCTTGAATCCTGTAGGAAAAAACCTTCATTTCCGACGAAAAATAACGCTTTCGACCCCCACGCGACGATCCGTGGCGAATCCCGGACCGCCCTTTCTTCCTGAACGAAGCAGCACATGCTTTCCACCTCCGATGCTCACGCCGGTATCGAGCGCGTCGAGTCCCTGCTCGCGTCGGCCCGCGATGCCATGAGCGACCTCGCCGCGCAGATGGCGCTTCTGAACCTCCATCTGCTCGCACTGGACCGCGACGCCCCTCAAAGCGACGCCGTCATGTCGCAGGCGCCGCCCGATCCGGCCGGACGCGCCGGCGCACGACCGGACTGACGGCGCCGCGGGCTGCGTGCCCCGGCTCCGGGCGGACCGCGACGGCGAGGCACAGTGCGTCCAGTCCCCGCCGTCCGACCTGCCCCCGCGTGGATCCGGCGGAGGCCCGGGCATCGCGACAGCCGACCCGGGCTGCTCAGGATTCCAGTGCGATCACGCTCAAGGCGATGATCGAGAACACCACCCAGGCCACGACGTTCAAAGGGTCCGCGGGCAGGACGCGCTGGACCTGCTCGTTCAGTCGATTCGATTCCGTGATCAGGTCGTCGAGGCGCACCGGATCGCCGAGAAGGGCCTCGGCGTGCGCGTTCCACCGCGCGAGCTCGGCGATGATGTCCTTGAGCTCGGCATCGTCGGGGACGCTGTCCTTGCTGTCCATGGCGCGCATCGTAGCGAATCGCGGACCGCCTTTGAAGCAGTTCCGGGCGCCGCGCCGGCGGCCGCCGGGCATCGACCGGCGCGAGCTCCGAGGCCACCCGGCCCGGACGCCGCGTACCTTCAGTGACGGTAGGACTCGTCGATCCGGTCGAGCAGGCGCAGGTAGGCGGGCCAGTCGTGCGTCGCGCCGGCGTCCGGCTCCCTGAACTGGCGCGCCACCTTAGCGGCCAGAGCGTCGTCGCACTCGTTCAGCGCGGTGCCGCCGGCCTGGGCCGCGACCTGGGCCTGGCAGGCCCGTTCGAGGTAGTACATCAGGTCGAAGGCCTCGCGCACGGTCTCGCCCGCCGTCAGAAGGCCGTGATTGCGCAGGATCATCGCGCGGTGGGGCCCCAGGTCGTGCACTAGGCGCGGCTGTTCGTCGAGTTCCAGCGCCACGCCTTCGTAGTCGTGGTAGGCGAGCGAGCCGTGGAAGCGCATCGCGTGCTGGGACAGCATCAGCAGGCCGCGCTTCTGCGCCGACACCCCGATGCCCGCGGCGGTGTGGGTGTGGATCACGCAGGCGAGGTCGTGGTTCGCCCGGTGGATGCAGCTGTGGATCACGAAGCCGGCCGGGTTGCAGCCGATGCCCGTCGCGTCCTCCAGCACCCGGCCGTCCTGGTCGACGCGAACCAGGCTCGAGGCCGTGATCTCGTCGAACATGAGGCCGTAGGGATTGATGAGGAACTCGGCCTCGGTGCCGGGGACCTTGGCCGAGACGTGGGTGTAGATCAGGTCCGTCATGCGGAAATGCGCGAGCAGCCGGTAGCAGGCCGCGAGGTTGACGCGCTGCTCCCATTCGACGGCGCCGACCCGGTCGCGGACGTCCGGAAAGACATGGTTGTTCTTCATGGGATGCCTCAGTAGCCGACGGCCTGGCCGTCGCGGCGGGAATCGGAGGCCGCGATGTACCCGTTCTCGGTGTGCTGCACCAGTTGGGCGCCGCCGAAATCCAGGCTGTCGCGACCGGCGACCGTGACCTCGTGTCCCCAGTCCGCGAGGGTTCGCGCCACCTCGGGAGGAATGTCGCATTCCAGGCCGACACGGCCGTCGTCGACGCGGAAGCGCGGGGCATCGCTCATGGCCTGCGGGTTCTGTCCGTGGTCGGCGAGCCGGGTCATCATCTGGACGTGGCCCTGGGCCTGCATCGCCCCGCCCATGACGCCGAACGCCATGACGGGCGCGCCGTCCCGGGTGATGAAGCCGGGAATGATGGTGTGGAACGGACGTCGCCCGGGCGCCAGTTCGTTGGGGTGGCCCGCCGCCAGGGAGAAGCTTTCCCCCCGGTTGTGCAGGGCAATGCCGGTGCCCGGCACCACCACGCCCGAACCGAAGCCACGGTAGTTGGACTGGATGAACGACACCATCATTCCCGAGGCGTCGGCGGCCGCCAGGTAGACGGTGCCGCCGGTGCGGGGCGTTCCCGCCACGGGCGTCGCGGCACGCTCCGGCGCGATGAGGCGCGCGCGCTCGGCGAGGTAGGCGGGATCGAGCAAGGCCTCCGGCCGCACCCGCATCGAGACCGGATCCGACACGTGCGCGTGCAGGTCGGCGAACGCGAGCTTCACGGCCTCGATCTGCAGGTGATAGAACCGGGCGCCGTCGAGCGGGCCCAGGTCGACGTGCTGCAGCATGCCCAGCGCGATCTGCGCGGCGATGCCCTGGCCGCTGGGTGGGATCTCGTGCAGGGTCATGCCGTGGTAGTCCTGCGCCAGCGGCGTGACCCAGTCGGCGCGGTGGGCCGCCAGGTCCTCCAGCGTCAGGCTGCCGCCGGTGGCGCGGGCGTGCGCGGCCATCGCCTCGGCCAGCGCACCGCGATAGAAGGCCTCGCCACCGGTCTCGGCGATGCGCTCGAGCGTGGCGGCCTGCTCGGGGAAGCGCCAGGCATCGCCCGTCCGTGGCGTGTGGCCGCCGGGCGCGAAGGCTTCGGCGAAACCGGGCTGGTCCTTGAGGAGGGGCGCCTGCGAGGCCCACTGCCGCGCGATCTGCGGCGACACGGCGAAGCCGTGGCGCGCGTAGTCGACCGCGGGCTCGAACAGCCGGGCGAAGGGAAGCTTGCCGAAGCGCTCGGAAAGCGCCTTCCAGCCCGCCACCTGACCCGGCACGGTCACCGAATCCCAACCCGTCGCCGGCATCCGTTCCCGGCCGGCGAAGCGCTCGCGGGTCCAGCCCGCGGGCGCGCAGCCCGTCGAGTTGAGCCCGTGGAGGGTCGTGCCGTCCCAGACCATGGCGAACATGTCGCCACCGATGCCGTTCATCACCGGCTCGACCACCGTCAGCGTGATGGCCGCGCCCAGCGCGGCGTCCACCGCGTTGCCGCCGGCCAGCAGCATGCGCAGCCCGGCCTGCGCGGCCAGCGGCTGGCTGGTGGTGACCACGTTGCGGGCCAGCACGGGGCTGCGCTGCGAGCGATAGGGAAAGTGGTGATGGTATGAACTCATGGATCCTTCGGGGGGCTGTGGTGGCTACTGCAGACTGATGCCGGCGGTGCGCACCAGTTTTTCGGTCTTGATCGCGTCCAGGCGAACCATGTCGGCGAAGGCGGGGACGCTCATGGGCGTGACCTCGGCACCGGTGGCCTGCAGCTTCTCGACCAGCTTGGGGTCCTTGAGGCTCTGGGCCAGCACCGTGCGCAAGCGCTCCAGCACGTCCTTCGGGATGCCCTTGGGGGCGACCATGCTGTACCAGGGATAGAGGTCGTAGCCGGGGTAGCCCTGCTCCGCGATCGTGGGCGTGCCCGGCAGGATCGCGGAGCGGTGCGCCGACGTCATGCCCAGCGCGTTGAGCTTGCCCGACCGGACGTGCGGCAGGCCCGTGACGATGGTGTCGAAGTACACCGAGACCTGCCCGCCGAGCAGCGCGGGAATGGCTTCGTTGGCGCCCTTGTAGGGGATGTGCAGCATCTCGATGCCGGTCATCTGCTGGAACAGCTCGGCGGCCAGGTGCGACGTCGTGCCGGCTCCGAACGAGGCGTAGGTCAACTTGCCCGGATTGGCCTTGGCGTAGGCGACGAGTTCCGGCACGGTCTTCGCCGGCACGGACGGGTTGGCCAGCAGGACCAGCGGCGTGATGCCGATGAGGCCGACCGATTCGAACGATTTCGGCTCGTAGGGCAGCTTGGCGTAGAGGTACTGGTTGGTGACCAGCGTGCTGTTGGTGCCGATGAACAGCGTGTAGCCGTCGCCCGGCGAGCGGTAGGCGGCTTCCGCGCCGATCATTCCCCCGGCGCCGGCCCGGTTGTCGATCAGCACCGGCTGGCCCAGATCGGCCGCCATCCGTTCGCCCACCGCGCGCGCGATGCTGTCGGTGCCGCCGCCCGGAGGAAACGGAACGATCAGCCGGATCGGCCGCGCCGGGAAGCCGGCCGCGGATTGCGCCAGGGCGCCACCGCTGGCCGCGAGGGTCAGCAGGACCGTTCCGGTGGACAGGATCTGTTTGAGAAAAGCACGCCGCATGATTCACTCCTTGGGTTGTCGAGCCACCGCGCACCGGGATTTCCGGCGACGTCAAGGCTTGAAAACGACGAGCAACTTTCGTACCAATGAAATTTAGCACAGTAAATTTCATTTGTACGAATATCGTGCATGGCGGGCCCCATCCCGGTGAGCACCGGCAGGGGTCGCCCCGTGACGGACCCGGCCCGCGCTTTCCTAGCTTTCCTAATACGAGGGCGGCGTGACCACCCAGAACAGTTCGCAGGGCGTGGTGCCGGGATTGCGGTAGCGGTGCGGCGCGGTGCTGGGGAAACTGAAGCTGTCGCCTTCCTGCAGCAGGAAGAACTGCGCGTCGACCCAGAGTTCCAGGCTGCCGCGGATCACGACACCGGCCTCGTCGCCGGCATGGTCGTACGCATGCCCGCTGTCGGCGCCCGGCGCCATCACCGACCACAGCAGCTCGAGCGGGCCGTCCAGGGTCGGCGACAGCAGGTGGTCGGCGATGCCGGAGGCGAAGGACAGCTGGCGCCGGTGCGTCTTGCGCACCACGATGCCGCCGTCGGAGGGCGCCACGGCCTCGCCCTGGGGAAAGAACCAGCTGATCTGCACCTCGAGGGCCTCGGCGATGTGATGCAGGTCGCTCACCGTCGGCGTGCTCAGTCCACGCTCCATCTGGCTCAGGAAGCCGATCGACCGATCGCAGGCGGCGGACAGCTGCTTCAGCGACAGGCCCTTGGCCTTGCGCAGGCTCTTGACCTCGCGCCCCACCCAGCCCATCGGATCGGCCGGGCGGGACGACGGCCTGGCGTTCTCGGGCGACGGGCCACTGGCGGGCGGAGCGGAGGTTCTTGTCGTTTTCATGGTGCTGTCTTCTCGATGGAGGGGCATCGTAGCGCCTCGATCCACGGACGCATCGGCCGTTTTAGTTTTCATTCAAATGAAATTCATGTTGATTTATTTCATTTGCCGAATAAGATGACACCCTGCCCTCTTCCCTGCCAACCTTCCACCGAGACCGTCGATGCTTCAAGCCGTCAATCCGAACGCCCTCCTCGAATCCCGCCGTCAGGCGGCGTGTCCCCGCGGCGTGGGCGTGCAGACCCAGGTCTATACCGCCCGCGCGCTGAACGCCGAGCTCTGGGACGTGGAAGGTCGGCGCTTCATCGATTTCGGCAGCGGCATCGCGGTCCTGGCCACCGGTCACCGCCATCCGCGCATCGTGGCCGCCGTGCGCGCGCAGCTCGACGCCTTCCATCACACCTGCTTCCAGGTCACGCCCTACGAAAGCTACGTCGCGCTGTGCGAACGGCTCAACGAGATCACGCCGGGCGACTTCGCGAAGAAGACCGCGCTCTTCACGACCGGGGCCGAAGCGGTCGAGAACGCCATCAAGGTCGCCAAGGCCGCGACCGGGCGCGGCGCGGTCATCGCCTTCTCGGGCGCCTTCCACGGCAGGACGCTGCTGGGCATGGCGCTGACCGGCAAGGTCCACCCCTACAAGGCGGGGTTCGGCGCGATGCCGGCCGATGTCTGGCACGTGCCCTTTCCCGCGGAGGCCCTGGGCGTGAGCGTCGAGGACAACCTGGTCGCGATCGAGCGGCTGTTCAAGGCCGACGTCGATCCCAAACGCGTGGCGGCGATCGTCATCGAACCGGTGCAGGGCGAGGGCGGCTTCTACATCGCGCCGCCCGAACTCCTGCGGCGCCTGCGCGCGCTGTGCGACCTGCACGGCATCCTGCTGGTGGTCGACGAGGTCCAGACCGGCTTCGGGCGCACTGGCTGCCTGTTCGCCCTGGAGCATTCCGGCGTCGAGGCCGACCTGCTGACGATGGCCAAGAGCCTGGCCGGCGGGTTCCCGCTCTCGGCCCTGACCGGCCGCGCCGAACTGATGGACGCCGCCGCGCCGGGAGGCCTCGGTGGCACCTACGCCGGCAACCCGCTCGCCGTGGCGGCGGCGCTCACGGTGCTGGACATCGTCGAGGACGAGTCGCTGACGCAGCGCGCCCGGGTCCTCGGCGCGCGCCTGACCGATCACCTGACGGCGCTCGCCGCGCGGCTGCCGCAGATCGCCGAGGTGCGCGCGCTCGGCGCGATGGTGTCGGTCGAGTTCAAGGACCCGGCGACCGGCGTTCCCTTGCCGGAGGTCGCCCGGCGCGTCCAGGACGTGGCCCTCGGCAAGGGCCTGCTGCTGCTGAGCTGCGGCGTGCACGGCAACGTGCTGCGCTTCCTGTTTCCCCTGACCATCGAGGACGCGATCTTCGAGGAGGGCCTGGGGTTGCTGGCCGCGTCGTTGCTGGCGTCCTGAACCCGACAGCGCCCGGCGCCATCGCCCTGACCACCGGACCCTCCATGAAGCTGATCGCCGTCGCGGGCACCTACCTCTACACCACGCCGATCGAGGCGCTGCTGCGCGAGCGGCTGCCGGACTGGCGCATCGTGCGGTCCACCGACGAGGCGGCGCGCGACGCGAGCGTCGCGGTCTGCTGGGACCAGCCCGACGGCACCTGGGCGCACCTGCGGGCGGTGCGGCTGATCCATTCCATCGGCGCGGGCGTCGACAACCTGCTGCGCGATCCCGCCCTGCCCCCGGACGTCCCGGTGTGCCGCGTGATCGACCCCCGGCATGCGCAGCGGATGGTCGAGTACGTGCTGTGGGGGTCGCTCCACTTCCATCGCGGCTTCGACATCGCGCAGCGTCACCAACGCCAGGGCAAATGGCAGCGGCCGCCGAACCGCGACGCCGAGGACATCGCCATCGGTGTCATGGGGCTGGGCGAGATCGGCTCGGCGATCGCCCGGGCGCTCGTCGCCCAGCGCTACCGGGTGCGCGGCTGGGCGCGCTCGGTGCGCCGGGTCGAAGGCGTCGAGGTCTTCGCCGGCGACGACGGCCTGGGTGCCTTCCTGGACGGGCTGGAAGTGGCGGTCTGCGTGCTGCCGCTCACGGCCGCGACCGAGGGCATCCTGTCGCGGCGGCTGTTCGACCGGATGACGCCGGGGGCCAAGCTGATCCAGTGCGGTCGGGGTCCCCACCTGGTGGAGGACGACCTGATCGCCGCGCTGGATTCGGGTCACCTGGGTGGCGCGATCGTGGACGTGTTCGACAGGGAACCGCTCCCGGCCGGGCACCGGCTCTGGGCGCAGCCCGGGCTGACCGTCACGCCCCACATGGCCGCGGTCCTGCCCATGCAGGCGGTGGTGGCGCAGATCGCCGACAACGCCGAGCGCCTGCTCGCCGACCAGCCCCTGCTGCGCCGGGTCGACCGGACTGCCGGCTACTGACGGGACCACCGGCGTCCGGCGTCCGGCGCCCCGTCCGCGACCGCGACCGCGACCGCGACCGCACTCAATCGAACCGCGTGATGAATGTCACGTGGAACGAGCCCGGCTCGATCGGATGGAAATGGACGTCGCCGACGGCGACGGACTCGTTCCTCAGGCGCGATTCGTAGCGATAGTCGATCGCCAAATCGCGCCGGTTCGTCAGGTTAGAGCCTTCGAGCTCGATGCGGCTCGACCGGTCGATCCGCCAGCCGATGCGGCCGTTCAGCGTGGCGGTGGCCGCCGAGCGCACGCGGTTGTCCTCGAACAGCAGCCGCGGTCCGAAGTGGCGCAGCTGCAGGGCGCCGAAGCACGCACCGATGCGGTCGACGGCCAGCGCGATCGACGCCACGCCCTCGACGGCGCCCGGAATGCGGTCGCCGGCCGGATCGAAACCCCTGAACCGGGCCGGGGCGAAGGCCACGTCGGCGTCGACGGTGAGCCCGTCGGCCGGCTTGTCGTCGTTGGAGAATTCGATGCCCGTGCGGCGGCTAGGCCGGCCCGCGAACGTCGTGCCGGCATCGCCCGCGAAGACGAGTTCCGACGCGAAATCCAGGCGGTAGAGCGAGAACGATCGACGGCTTCGGCGGCATCGGACCGTGTCCGTCAGGCCGAGATCAGCCGCAGGTCGAACACGCGTTCGACCAGCCACAGCGTGGCGAGCGCGATCGCCAGTACCGATCCGCCCCGCAACACCACGGCCGGATAGGCACGCCAGCGCCGCAGCGCCAGCAACGCCGCCAGCACCACGCTGACGATCGCCAGCTGTCCGGCCTCGACCCCCAGGTTGAATCGCAGCAGTGCGGACGCGAACCCGAGCGCGGGCAGGTCCAGCTCGCCCAGGACGCTGGCGAACCCGAAACCGTGGATCAGGCCGAACAGGAACGAGAACAGCCGGCGCCGGCCGCGCAGCACCGGATGGAGGTTGTCGAGCGCCGCGACCATGATCGTCAGGGCAATGGCCGGCTCGACCACGCGCGGCGAGATCGTCACCAGCTGGAAGCTGGCGAGGGCCAGCGTGATCGAGTGGGCGATGGTGAACATCGTGACCAGGCCGACCATCGGCCAGACGGCCTCGCACCAATGGGCGACGGGCTCGCGATCGCCGTCGGCGCGGCGGCGCAGGACGGCGGGCAGCAGCAGGCAGACCAGGAACAGCACGTGGTCGTAGCCGATCAGGATGTGATGGACGCCGTCCCGGAAGAAGCCGTCGCCGGGCGCGCGGGCGTCCGCCGGCGGCGGCGCGTCCGCCACCGCGACCGCCACCGCCGCCCCGGGCCAGTCGACGACGACGGCGGCGGCCGCGGGGTCGAGCGAACGCAGGGACGGCGCGGCCCCGCCCGTGCTGCCCGTGCCGCCCGTCCCGCCGGCCACCCGCAGCAGACCGCGGTGCGTCGGATCGACCTCCCGGAACAGGCGGTACTCGACCTCCAGCGTCGCCGCCGGCTGGCAGCGCGACCGGAACGCCAGCACGAGGTAGGCGCCGTCGACGCGGTCCTCGATCGCGGCCGGCGCCGCCGGCGCCAGGACGCAGCGCCCCTGTTGCAGGCGCAGCCGCGCCAGGGCATAGGCCTGGATCTCGTCCAGCCGGGTGCGGACCTCGCCCCAGGTCAGCTTGCGATCGGCATCGCGGTCGAGTTCCAGGACGGCATCGAGGTCGCGCAGGGCAACGTCGAGTCGCACGTCGAGCACGTCGCCACCATCGATGCCCTCGCCACGGGCGAGCTGGAGGTACGCGTCGCTCGCCTTGTGGGCCAGCGCCGGCGCTGGCGCGACGCACAGCCACGCCAGGCACGCGGCCAGGACGACCGACGCCGCCCGACGCACGCCATGGCGCCAGTGCCCCGGGAACGGGACAACGTCAAGGCAACGCATCGATGCGCGCATCCCGCAATCCGATCGATCGCATCAGGGCCGCGACCTCCTGGCGCGCCGCGTCGTCGCGCGCGGCGACGGCCGCGCGCGCGAACAGCAGCAGGTCGATCGGCTCGCGCTGCACGCCGACGTTGGCCCGGGCCAGCGCCAGCGCGCGCCGCGCATCGCCCTGGACGTCGAGCGCGAACATCGCTTCCTCGCGCGCGTGCGCGGTCGTGGTCCCGGGACGCAACGCGGCGGCCTCGAAGCGGGCGCGCAATTCGGTCGCCTCGGGTGAGTCGCGTGGACCCGATGCCGCTCCTGCCGGACGCGGCCGGGCACTCGCCAGACGCAGCAGCACGGCGTCGCTGCGAGGCTCCCGCGCCAGCAGGCCCGCGACCTCGTCCGGGCGGCCCTGGCGCAGCAGGAAATCGCTCATCGCCAGCAGCAGGTAGCCGGAGCGCTCGGCGGCGAGTGCCTCGCGGTAGGCGGCCTCGGCGGCGGCCGGCCGGCCGGCGAGCTCCTCCACTTCGGCGATGCTGGTCAGCAGCCACTGGCGCGTGCCGGCATGGCGCGAGCCTTGCGACGCGGGCGTCGCGAGCAGACCCCGCAGGGTCGCGCGGGCCGGGTCGTGTTCGCCACGCAGGCCCGCGTTCTCCGCCAGGCAAGCCGCTTCGTACATCGCCTGGCCGGCCGGACCCAGGGCGCGGCAGGCGGTGTCGGATTCCGCGTAGCGACCCCGCACGCGCAGGATGGTGGCCAGCGTGATGGCCGCCTGGGGGTTGTCGGGCTCGCGCCGCAGCACCGCCCTCAGGGTCGACTCGGCGCCATCGAAATCGTGCAGGAACTGCGCGACGGTCGCATGCATGACCATGACCGACGCCGGCGTGCCGGCCGCCGAGATCGGCTGCCAGGCCTGCAGGGCGCCGATCGCCTGGCCGGCATAGCGCGCATCGCCCTGTGAGCGCGCCATTTCCAGGTAGGACCGCGCGACCGAGATCGCCGTGTCGGCGTCGCGCGGTCGCTGCGCCAGCTCGCGACGCAGGCGGCGTTCGTTGTTCGCCCAGCCCGCCACGAAAGGCAGCTTCTCGACGACGACCTCGTCGTTCGCGGGCACCCGGGGCGCCGACCACGCGGAGACCGACGCGGCGCAGGCCAGAGACGCCAGGAACACCGGCACGCCGGCGCGCACGTGAAAAAAGGGCCAGCCTTTCGGCCTGGCCCCGGCGATCGCGCGCACTCGGGAAACGGTGCCCGCCAATTACAGGTCGACTGCTTCGGCCGTGTTGCTCGTCGGCGCGACGGCATTGCCCAGGTCGATCGGTTCGCTGGTGTCGAGCTTGCTCGCCACCACCTGCTTCACATAGGCGATGAAGCCGTCGCTGTTCTGCAGCGCGGTGGCCGGAACGGTGCCGCCGCTCGTGCCGCCCCCGTTGCCGCCGCCATTGCCGCCGATGTTCGAGGGCCCGCCGTCGCCGCCGCCCCCGCCGCAGCCGGCCAGCGCCAGGACCCCGGTCGCGAGCAGTGCGGCCGCGACCATCCGAACGTTCTTCTGTCTCTCGATCATGATGTGATCCTCGTGGTCCGACGGACTGGATTGCGTTCGAGGCGGGTCACGGATAGGTCGTGCCCGCGGCGGCCACCGGGTTCGAATTGCCCGTCAGGGGCGTCGTGAGGTAGGGGAAGGTCGTGCCGTAGTTGGCGGCCGTCTTGCGCACGCCATCGGTCAGGGCCAGTCCGCCCGCCGGCGCGTCGGCCGGCCTGCAGCCCACCTGCAGCGCGTCGGTCGCGCCCGTCAGCACGCACAGCGCGCCCATGCTCACGCGCAGCGACAGGTCCACCACGTCGTCGGCCGGACGCCGTCCGTTCGGAAAGCCCGCGTTGTCCCCGGCGGCGACGCCCAGCGGGTTCTGCGCGCCGGCGGCCTTCGCCGCGATCGACGTGTTCAGCCGGAGCATTTCCGCCGGCACCATGTTCACGGGCCGGTTCAGGCCGGCGATGCCCTGCAGGAACACGGCCAGCAGGTCGGTGCGCGGGAAGTTCGTCGGGGCCCGGGCGCTCGGGAACAGCGTCTGGATCACGGCCGGCAGCGCCGGGTTGGTGACGTAGTCGGCGAAGTTGGCGACGTCGTCCTTCGGCTTGGACGCATTGAAGCGGTCCTTGTCGTCGATGCCGATGATGACCTCGTTGACCAGCGGCATGCCCAGGCGCGAGACCTGGACCCACGGACCGCCCTCGACCGAGGCCTTGCCCAGCCCGGTGCCCGGCTTGCCATTGACCAGCCGGCCCTGGCGCACGCTGGCGGTGGTGAAGGCGCCGATGACGGGGTCGGTGCCCGCGGTGACGCACGAGACGGGCAGCTCCATCGCCAGCGTGCTGACGTTCTTGCCTTCGAGGTCGTTGTTGTTGCCGCCGGTCTCCGCGCCGAGCGGGTTCAGGTTGACCAGGTCGAAGATCTTGCCCACGGCGATGTAGAACGGCTCCTTGCGCTGGCCGACGAACACGCGGCCCGGGGTGGCGCAGCCGGGAATGGCGACGTTGTAGACGTGCTGGGCGGCATAGGCGGCATAGCCGTTGGCGCCGCCGAAGACCTTCTCGCCGATGTTGTCGACCGGCTTGTCGAACTGGGCCTGGCCGTTGGCGGCGTTGGTCACCGAGGCGCGTGCGCCGCTGCGGCGGTCGCCGCGCACGACGTCGACCGTGAAGGTCTCGCGCACGTTCAGGCTCGCCGGGTTCACGCCGGTGATCGGACCGCTGTTGATCAGGGGAATCTTCACCGACTTGCCGCCCACGGTGAGCGCGGTGGTCTTGGAGGTGTTCTGGAAGCGGAACTGGAACGTCAGGTCCTCGACGCCGTCGCCGTTGTTGTCGACGTGGATCTCGTACTGGGCGTTGGGGTCGAACATGTAGAAGTTCGGGCCGCCCTGCGGATCCTGGAACGGCTGGTAGTTGGCCAGGACCGTCACGAAGTCCTGGCGCCCCGCCTCGTAGCTCTTGAAGAGGTACAGGTCGGTCGCGTCGACCTTGGGCTGGCCCGTGAGGAAGGGGGCTTCGCGGTGGCTGGACGCCAGCGCCGCCGTCGCCACGAGGCTCAGGGCGAAGACGGCCAGAGGGCGGATTCGTTTCGTCATGCTTGCTCCAATGTCGTTGTAAATCTGAAGTCGGTGCTCGCATCCCAGGCCGCGAACGGGGTCGAGCGCCTCTGCCTGCACCCGGCTGATTCTGGGGCCAACTCGAATAATTCTTAACATTTATTCATATAGCACTTTCGGCCTCCATAAAGCGCTTTGCGACGAACGCTCGGAGGGTCAGGTCGAACGTCCCATCGCATCGCAATGCATTGCATTGCAGCCGTCTCGATCGACGCGGCGACTCGCCCATGCCGCACGTCGGTCAGCGCTCGAGCAGGCCTCGGACCTTGTGGGCCAGCGCATCGATGGTGAAAGGCTTGGGCAGCATGTCCATGCCCTCGGCCAGGAACTCGTCCTTCACGGCGGCATTGCCGGCGTAGCCGGTGATGAACAGCACCTTGAGACCCGGGCGACGCTCGCGCATGGTCTCGGCGAGCTGGCGGCCGTTGGTGCCCGGCAGGCCCACGTCGCTGATCAGCAGGTCGAGCCGCGTCAGTCCTTCCTGCGCCGCCATCGCGCTCGGCGCATCGATCGCCTCGTGGATGCGGTAGCCCAGTTCGTCCAGGATCTCCGCCAGCACCAGCCGGACGCCGGGTTCGTCCTCCACGAACAGAATGGTCTCGCCCTGGCCTCGCGGCGAGCGCGCCACGGACTGCTCGCGCGTGACCGACGGCGCCAGCGGTGCCAAGTTGCAGGGCAGGTAGAGGTTGACGGTCGTGCCTTCGCCCACCACCGAATGGATGCTGGCGTGGCCGCCCGTCTGGCGGGCGAAACCATAGATCATCGACAGACCCAGGCCGGTGCCCTGTCCGATCGGCTTGGTGGTGAAGAACGGGTCGAAGGCCTTGGCCAGGGTCTCGGGCGACATGCCGGTGCCGTTGTCCGAGACGCTCACCATCACGTACTGGCCGGGAGCGACATCGGGGTGCATGGCCGCGTAACCCGCGTCGAGCTCACGCGTCGACGTCTTCACGCGGATCACGCCGCCGCCGGGCATCGCGTCGCGCGCGTTGATGGCCAAGTTGAGCAGGGCGTTCTCGATCTGGTTGCGGTCGGACTTGACGGCCGGCAGTCCGGGCTGCAGCAGCAGTTCGAACTGGATGTTCTCGCCGATGCTGCGCCGGAGCATGTCCTGCATCTGGGCGATCAGGCCGTTGACCTCGAACGACTGCAGGTCCAGGGTCTGCTTGCGCGAGAACGCCAGCAACCGCTGGATGAGCGCGGACGCGCTCTGCGCCGCGGTCGAGGCCATCGTGATGTAGCGGGTCAGATCGGCGGCGCTCCTGCCCGCGGCGATCCGGCGGTTCATCAGTTCCAGGCTGGACGTGATGGTCGCCAGCAGGTTGTTGAAGTCGTGCGCGATCCCGCCCGTGAGCTGGCCGATCGCCTCCATCTTCTGCGACTGGCGCAGTTGCGACTGCGACTCCACCAGCGCGCCGGTCCGCTCCTGCACCCGCTGTTCCAGGGTCTCGTTGAGTTCCTTGATGGCCTGCTCGGCGCGATGGCGCGCCGTCTCGTCGCGGGCGATCTTCATGAACCCTTGCGGTTCACCCGACGGCGAGGGCGACAGCAGGTTCATCGAGCCATTGACGAAGACGCGCTGCCCGTCCTTGCAGAGGTGCCACCGCTTGTCGATCGCCCGGCCCTGCGCGGTCGCCGAGGCGAATTCCAGGGCGTCGATCCCCTCGCGCCGGTCCTCGGGCGTGAAGATGATCGAGGCACTCTGTCCGATGGCCTCGTCGGCGCTCCAGCCGAAGATCTGGTGGGCGCCACCCGACCAGTGCGTGATGATCCCCTCGGGGTCGGTGGTGAGGATGGCGTGGTCCATGGCGTTCTCGATGACCAGGCGCAAGCGGGCCTCGCGCTGCGCCAGGGCATCGAGCGTGTCGCGCAGCTCGGTCACGTCGTTGCCTTCGACGAAGATGCCCGTGACTTCGCCGGCCGCGTCGCGCATGGGCTGGAAGACGAAATCGAGCAGGCGCCGTCGTCGGCTCGACGTGCCGTGCTGCAATTGGAATTCCATGCCGTGACCGATGAACGCCTCTCCGGAACGGTAGGCCTGGTCCAGGAGGTCGAAGAACACCATCCCCTCCTTGTCGTCGAACACCTCGCGGATGGTTCGACCGACCAGCGGGCGCGTGTTGGCCAGCGCTTCGTAGGCGGTGTTGGCCAGCGCGAAGCGATGTTCCGGACCCCGCAGCACCGCCATGAAGCTCGGCGCCTGCGCGAAGAGCTGGCGCAACTGCTCGCTCTCGGCCTTCAGGGCCAGGTTGCTCTGGGTGACCTTCCGGGCCCGCTCGAAGATCAGCGTCTGCTCGGGGCGCAGCACGAGGTCGTTCTCGGGCGGCACCACGTCCTGCAGGCGTTCCAGTTCGGTCACGTCGATCGGGTGGTGGATCACCATCTCCACCTCGCCATGCGCGTCGAGCACGGGGATGTGCGTGATGCTCCAGTAGCGCTTCTCGAACCCCCCGCCCTCCGGCGCGGGCCTCGCGATGTCGAACCGCAGCAGCGCCATGGTGTCAGGCACGCCCGTGGCGAAGACCTGCTCGACGGAGGCGATGGCCTGCGCCTGGGTGACGGCGTCGGTGGGGAACGCGTCCCAGGCCCACCGCCCCGCGATGCCGGACCACTCGCGCTGCATCGTCCGCAGGTACGCCGGGTTCGCTCCCGCGATGTTGAGCGAACGGTCGAGGATCAGGTAGGGGTTGGGCGACGCATCGAACAGCGCCTGGTAGTTGAGCGACATGGGCCGGTGGAAGGTGACTGCGGACGGAACGCACGGGGCGTCGACCCGGCATTATCAAAACGTTTTTCTTACAGTGCCTGTTCTTGCGTTGTCTCACACCCATCAAATGCGCATCGCCAAACAATCAATAGAACTTTTGATTTAAATCAATTGGGTCGATGGAGCGCGTTCCCGATCTTGGATCGCGGGTGGCGGCTTATTTCGGGCGTGTGGGCGCCGCTGCGTCCCAATCATCGAAGCCGACCCGATGGCGCTTGCCGATCCGGTTGCCGGGGAGTGGCGATCCGGGGCGCCGGGCTCGCACGGCAACGGTCGGTCCTTGTCAGACGAACGCTTGAAAAGCGACGATCGGTTGAGACTCTGAGTACTTTGGTTTGAGACACCAATCCGTGTGTTGACACATGCGAAAAAATCTGTCCGATCTCGTGTGTAATCGCGCGCAGTTTCCCATCGACCGGACTTCCCTCTTCATGCAGTCTTCCTCCGAAAAGCCGCCCATCAAGCGATCCAGGGCGCCCAATGTCTCCGTCGCCGACTCCGGCGCACAGGCGATCCCCGGACACCGCGACGACATCTTCTTCGCCGCGATCGAGACGACCCGGATGCCGATGATCGTCACGGACCCCCATCAGCCAGACAACCCGATCGTCTTCGCCAATCGCGCGTTCCTCTCGACCACCGGCTACGCGATGGAAGAGGTGATGGGCCGCAACTGCCGCTTCCTGCAGGGACCGGACACGGATCCCTCCACCGTGGCCGAGGTCCGCGCGGCGATCAAGGACCGCCACGAGACCAGCGTCGAACTCCTCAACTACCGCAAGGACGGCACCAGCTTCTGGAACGCGCTCTACATCTCGCCCATCTTCGACGAGAACAAGGCGCTGGTCTATTTCTTCGCCTCGCAACTCGACGTGAGCCGCCGGCGCGACATGGAGGAGGCGCTGGGCCAGGCGCAGAAGATGGAGGCGCTGGGCCAGTTGACCGGCGGCATCGCGCACGACTTCAACAACCTGCTGCAGGTGATGTCGGGGCACCTGGACCTGCTGGAATTCCGCCGGAAGGCGGGTTCGATGACCGACGCCGCGCTGGACCGCGGCCTGAGCAGCATCCGCAGCTCGATCGTGAAGACATCGACCCTCACGCAGCAGATGCTGGCCTTCTCCCGCAAGCAGCGACTCGAAGGCCGGATGGTCAACCTCAACAGCCTGGTGGACGATCTCACCGACCTGGTCAAGGAAACGCTGGGCGAGCGGATCGAGGTCAAGATGCATCTGGCCAAGGACCTGGGCAACTGCCAGCTGGACAGCACGCAACTCGAAGTCGCGCTGCTCAACATCCTGGTCAATGCGCGCGATGCCATGCCCGACGGCGGCACGATCACTCTGAAGACGCGCAACGTCGAAGTCGACGCCCAGGATGCGCAGTCGTTCGCGGGACTCGCACCCGGGCAGTACGTGGCCCTGGTCGTGGCCGACACCGGCGAAGGCATTTCCCCGGACATCATCAAGCGCGTCATGGACCCTTTCTTCACGACCAAGGACGAAGGCAAGGGCACGGGCCTGGGCCTGTCGATGGTCTACGGCTTCGCCAAGCAATCCGGCGGCATGGCCGACATCTATTCGGAATTGGGCATCGGCACGACCGTGCGGATGTACTTCCCGCGCTCGGGCCGCGTGATGCAGGCGCCCCAGCACGCCGTCCAGCGCCCCGCCGAACAGGGCGGCACCGAGACGGTCCTGGTGGTGGACGACCGCCCGGAAGTGGCGAACACGTCGCGGGACATGCTCGAGAGCCTGGGCTACACCGTCCATGTGGCCTGCAGCGGGCAGGAAGCCCTGGACATGCAGCGCGCGAACCGGGATCGCTGGACGCCCGACCTGCTGTTCTCCGACCTCATCATGCCGGGCGGCATGAACGGCTTCGGCCTGGCGCGCGAGTTGCGAAAGCGCTTGCCGGATGTCCGCGTTCTGCTGACCACCGGCTATGCCGGCGCATCGGACGGCATCAACAGGGACGAGAACTCGGAGTTCGAAATACTCAAGAAGCCCTACCGGTTCACCGACCTGGCGAGGCGTGTGCGGTGGGTGCTGGACAAGCAGCAACTGGCATTGCAGACGGACGAAGAAAAATAAGACAGCGCTGCGGGACGGATCGCAGCGACGGGACTCAGCTTCTATTTTGACAATTCAGGACATTCAGCATTCCTACCATGAAGGCTGGGATTGCATCTGTTCGGTCGAGCCGCTTCCATCGGGACGTTTCAGACCGGTCGTGCAGTGCCGGTCCCTCCTGGACGGAAAGACGGCGGACGTGCCGGCTGCCTCGCAAAGCCATGAGCGACACGCCCAGGCCCTGGCGCATGCCCGGCAACTGGCGGTGACCTGGGCGCGCGATCACAAGCACCCGACCGGTGACGACCGCAACGACGGATGACCGTCCTTTCCCGGCGGCGCCGTCGTGCCCCCACGCAGGACCGGCTCGGCGCCGCGATCGTCCCGCCGCACGCGCCGTCGAGGGGCCCCGTGCGAAGGCGCTTCGTCGAACGCGGTGTCAGCGCTTCGTGCTGCGGTCGATCCAGCCGGCCAGCCATGCTCCGATCCGCAGGCTGTGGCGATCCTGCATCAGCATGTGCGATGCGCCGGGCATGCCGACATCGGCCAGCATCACCATCTCGGCCTTGCCACCCGCCTTGTTCGCGGCATCGACGAAGTCCCGGCACAGCTTGAGCCGCGGGGCCCAGCGCGGCGATTCCGTGACGAAGTCGCCCCACAGCACCAGGATCGGCAGGTTCGTGTAGGGGCGCAGGTCCGCGCTCGCAGCCGGGCACGCACCGGGCTCGATGGCCACGATGCCGGCGATGCCGCGCCGGTCCAGCGCCGCGGTCTGGAACGGATAGATGCCGCTCTGGGAATGACTGACCAGCACGGCGCCATCGAGCCTGCGCGCGAGTTCGGACAGGGCCGGCACGGTCGGATTCGGGGTCGGCAGGGCATTGAGCCAGTCGGGCACCATCTGCTTCCAGAACTCGGCCTGCGCTTCCAATGGAAACTGCATGCCCGGGAAGACCTTCGGGTACTCCGGGCCGAAGCGGAAGATCGTCCAGGCGCCTTCCTGCGCGGCGCCGAAGACCTGCGGCAGGGCCTCCGGCGCCGCCCGGCCGCCCTTGACCTGGACGATGGCCGAAGGATCGCTGGCGGAGCGGCCTCGCGACACCTGGTCCACCACGTAGGTCGGAAAACCCCGGCGCACGAACAACTCGTCCCAGCCCATGCGGCCGTCGGGCGTCGATTCCCAGGTCTTGCCGGTTAGGCAGCAGCCATGGATGAACACCACGGGCGGCTTTGACGCGGCCGGCGGCACCTGGTAGCGCACGTACATCTGATCGACCGTGATGGTGCCCGATGGCGCATAGGCCGGCAGCAGCGACAGGTGGTCGGACTTGACGTCGCGCCCGCCGACGAAAAAGCTGCCTTGACGCGCGATCGTCAGCGGTGCGTCGGGGTCGATCGCCTTGTCGGTGGCGCCGGGTGCGGCACAGGCGGTCAGGCCCAGCGTCACGGCGATCGCCAGCAACAGGTTCAGGGTTCGATTCATGTCGAGTCTCCAGGTTGTTTCGAGCGGCAGGTGGAAGCCGGAGGCCGATTCTCGGCGCGAACGTCGCGGGCACACGATGCCTGCGTTGTGCACCCCGGTCGTCGCGCACGAGGTCACCGGCGCCCTCGCCCGTGCCCGTGCCCGGGAAGGCGGCCACCGTCGGTGTTTACCCTTTCCGATAACGGAAGGTGATGGCGATCCGAGTCGAAATCATCGGTCGCGCCCCGCGCCGCGCCGACACTGCGACGCCGCGAGCCCCTGGCCACCCCAGGCAATCCGGCCCGATTCCCCAGATGGAGTTTCCATGTCTGCATTCCAGCGCTCCCGACGTCATGCGCTGCTGGTGGCCGCCGGCTCGCTCGCCCTGCGCCGTGCATGGGCCCAGTCGGCCTATCCCGAACGCCCCGTCAGACTCGTCGTGGGCTACCCGGCCGGCGGCGCCGTCGACATCGTCGCGCGCACCCTCGGCCAGAGCCTGTCGGCCAGCATGGGGCAGCCCTTCATCGTCGAGAACAAGCCCGGCGCGGGAACCAACATCGCGGTGAGGTCGGTGATCGACGCCGCACCCGACGGCCACACCCTGATGCTCGCGGCCAATGCGCTGGCGGCCAACATGGCCCTCTACAAGCCGGCGCCCTTCGACGCGGAGCACGACCTGGCGCTGATCGCCCAGGTCGGCCGCGTGCCGGTGGTGATCGCGGCGAACACGTCCGCGCCCTACGACACCGTCGCGCAACTGGTGGCGGCTGCCAGGGCGAAGCCCGCTTCGGTGGCCTATGCGACGCCGGGCAACGGCGCGACACCGCACATGGCGATGGCGCTCTTCGCCAGGACCGCCGGCATCGACCTCCAGCACGTGCCCTACCGGGGCGGGTCGCAGGCCATCACCGACACCATCGGCGGCCAGGTGCCGCTGGTCGCGGTCAACGCCCTCGAAGCGCTACCGCACGTGAGGAGCGGCAAGCTCAAGGTCATCGCGACGCTGAGCGCGAACCGCACGCGCATCTTTCCGGACGCGCCGACGATCGCCGAGTCGGGCCATCCCGGCTTCGAGGCGTCGGTCTGGTACGGGCTGGTGGCTCCGGCCGCGACGCCCGCGCCCATCGTCGGGCGGCTGTACGCCGAGGTCCAGAAGGCGCTGCGACACCGGAAGTGCGGGAACGCCTCACCGCGGTGGGCGGCGACGTGACGCCCGCCGGCAGCACGCACTTCGCGGCGCTGGTGCGATCGGAGCGGCAGCGCTACGACAAGCTTGTCAAGGACACCGGGATCAAGCCCGACTGACGGCGGCGCGTGCGGTCACGCAATCACGCGGGACGCGCCGCGCCGCGCCGGATCGGGCGCGGACGCCGGACCGGCTTCCACCCCTGCCGCCCTCCGGGCCGGAGCGGTCACCAGCGTGCGCCGAACGTGGCCTCGAGTTCGGCCACCTGCGCCGGATCGAGGGGCGCCGGACGACGCTCGGACATCAGCCAGAGCCGCGCCGTCTCCTCGAGCTCCTCGAGTGCGTGGCTGGCGCCCGTCACGGTCGCCGCCCAGACCACCGGGCCCAGCCGTTCGAGCAGGACGCCACGGACTTCGAGCGCCAGCGCCGCGACCTGACGGGCGACCTCCGGCGCGCCGGGACGCGCATAGCCGATCAGCGGAACCCGTCCGATCTTCATGACCTGGTAGGGCGTGATCGGCGGCAGCACGGCCGCGGGCGAGTGCACGCCCGCCAGGGTCAGCGCCACCAGGTGGGTCGAGTGCGTGTGGAGGACGCAATGCGCTGCGGGATTGCGTTCGTAGATGCCGCGATGCAGCGCCAGCGTCTTCGATGGCCGGTCCCCCGACACCCACTCGCCGGCGTGGTCGACCTTGGCCACGCGCGCCGGGTCGAGCCGGCCGAGACAGGCGTCGGTCGGCGTGATGAGCCAGCCGTCGGCCAGCCGCGCGCTGATGTTGCCGGCCGTGCCCGTGGTGTAGCCCCGCGCATGCAGGCTGGCGCCGACCTCGACGATCTCCTCGCGCAGGCGCGACTCGCCGCCGGCGCTCGCGGCCGGGGCCTTCACGCGCCGCCCCCGTCGAGCTGGCGCAAGGCCTTCTCGAAGAAGTCCTCGGTCCCGAAGTTGCCGGACTTCAGCACGACCGCCAGCGGCTGCGCCTCGCCCAGGGATTGCGTCTCCGGCACCCCGGGGTCGATCTGCCGGCCGATGCGCAGGGCCTGGAGTCCGAGCGCCTGGATCACGGCGCCGGAAGTCTCGCCGCCGGCGACCACGAAGCGGCGGGTGCCGCGCGCGCGCAGGCGTGCCGCGATCTCGCCCAGCGCCGCTTCGATCAGCGCACCGGCACGCGCGACGCCCAGCGCCGCCTGCACACGGCGCACCTCGTCGGGGGACGTGGTGGCGTAGACCAGCGTCGTCGCGTCCGTGGCGATGGCGTCCAGCGCGGCATCGACCACGGGCTCGCCGCGCGCCAGGGCCAGCGGGTCGACACGGAATGCCGGCCGGCCGGCGCGCAGCCAGGCCGCCACCTGGGCGTTGGTGGCGGTCGAGGCGCTGCCCGAGAGCACGACCGCGGGGCCGGCCACCACGGGCAGGCACCCGGCATCGGTCTCGCGCAGCGCACCCTGGCGACGGAAGTTCGCCGGCAGGCCCTGCGCCAGGCCGGAACCACCCGTCACCAGGGGCGCGCCGGCGCATGCTTCGCCGAGGGCGATCAGGTCGAGGTCGGAGACGGCATCGGCGATCGCCAGGCGCACGCCCTCGCCGCGCAGCGCCGCGACGCGCGCGCGGATGCGCTCCACGCCCGCCGCCACGTCGGGCTGGGCGATCAGGCCGACGCGCCCGACGCTCTGCGCCTGCAGCACGCGCACCAGGTTCGCATCGTGCATCGGCGTGAGCGGATGGTTTTCCATGCCCGATTCGTTGAGCAGCCTGTGTCCCACGAAGAGGTGCCCCAGGTACACCGTGCGCCCGGCGCCGGGAAAGGCCGGACAGGCGATGGCGAAATCGGCGCCCAGCGCGTCGAGCAGCGCCTCCGCCACCGGGCCGATGTTGCCTTCGGCGGTGGCATCGAAGGTCGAGCAGTACTTGAAGAAGAACTGCGTGCAGCCCCGGCCCTGGAGCCATCGCAACGCCGCCAGGCTCTCGGCCACCGCCTGTTCGCGCGGCGCGGTGCGCGACTTCAGCGCGACGACGACGGCGTCGGCGTCCAGGACGGCCGCCAGCGCGTCCGAAGGCACGCCGATGGTCTGGACCGTGCGCATTCCGCCGCGCACGAGGATGTTGGCGAGGTCGGTGGCACCGGTGAAGTCGTCGGCGATGCACCCCAGCAGGGGTTTGGGCGTTTCCATGGATCTGGGTCTTTCAGTGGGTCGGAATGCAGGTCGTGCTGTGAACAAATGGTAATGGATGGCCCAGGAATTCACACAAGAAAACCTATTTTTGTGATTCTCTGTGATTTTCTGTGAATAATGGGCGCCGTTCCCGCATTCGACCCGTCCCAAGGAAAGCCACCGCCATGAACTTCGAGCTGCTCTTCGCCGATCAACCGCAGCGCGAGGTGCGCTTCACCCTGACCGGGGCCAAGGGCGGCTTCGCGCGCACCCTGCTGGCGCAGGTGCGGGTGATGCCGCGCCTGGTGCCGGTGGCCCTGTGCGACCTCGACCTGCCGGGACTGCGCGCCATGTGCGAGGCGCTGGGCTTTCCGGCCGAACGGCTCGTGACGTGCCACGATGCCGCGCAACTCGCCGCCGCGCCGCCTGACGCCATCCGACTGGTGGCCGATGCGGCCCTGCTGCGCGAGGTGCCGCACGACATCCTGGTGGAGGCCACCGGCAACCCGAAGGTCGGCCACCGCGTGGCGCGCGAGGCGATCGATGCCGGCCGCCACGTGGCCATGGTGAGCAAGGAGGTCGACACGGTCGCCGGCGTCGCGCTCGCCCGCCGCGCGGCCGCGAAGGGCGTGGTCTACACCACCGCCGATGGCGACCAGCCGGCCAACCTGATCGGCTGGGTGAGCTGGGCGCGCACGCTGGGACTGGAGATCGTCGCGGCCGGCAAGTCGGGTGAGTACGACCTCGTCTACGACCCGGCCACCGGCACGCTGAGCCAGCTCGACGAGACCCGCTCCACGCCGTCGATGTCGCGGCTGCTGACGCTGGGCGAGGACATCCCCGCCACGCTGGCGGCCCGCCGGGCCGCGCTCGAAGGCCTGAAGACCGGCGCCACGGCCGACTACTGCGAGATGGCCGTGGTGGCGTCGAGCACCGGCCTGGTCGCCGATGTCGAGGCCATGCACTACCCCATCGCGCGCATCGCGGAACTCGCCGACATCTACGCGCTGCGCGCGCATGGCGGCATCGTCGGGCGGCCCGGCGTGATCGACGTCTTCAACGTGCTGCGCCTGCCGGGCGAGGCCAGCTTCGCGGGCGGCGTGTTCGTCGTCGTGCGCACCGGCGACGCACCGACGTGGCAGCTGCTGGCGCAGAAAGGACACACCGTGAGCCGCGACGGTCGCTACGCCTGCATGTACCTGCCCTACCACTTCATGGGGGTCGAGACGCCCATCAGCCTGCTCAACGCCGTGCTGCACGGTCGCGCCTCCGGCAGCGACCGGCCCGCGCAGCATGCGATCTTGGCCGGCCGCGCCATCGAGGCCATCCCCGCCGGGACCGTGCTGCGCATGGGCGGCCACCACCACGACGTGACCGGCGTGAAGCCGGTGCTGCTCGCGCGCGCGGCGGCGCCCACCGACGTCGCGCCGCTCTATCTGGCGGCGCATGCCACGACCGCGCGCGAGATCGCCGCCGGCGCGCTGATCGGGCTCGACGACATCGAGGGCGACGACCCGGCGCTGCGCGCTGCGTGGCTCGAGGGCCTGCAGGACGACGCCACGCGCCATGGATGAGGTCGTGGTCCCCGAAGGCCCGGCCGGCCGGGGCGCCACGCTCATTCCCGAGCAGCGGCGCGAGATGATCGTGCGGCAGCTGCGTCACCACCAGGTGCTGAGCGTGCACCAGCTCACCGAGCTGCTCGGCTGCTCCCACATGACCGTGCGGCGCGACGTCGCCGCGCTGGAGGAGAGCGGGCGCGTCTACGCGATCTCCGGCGGCGTGCGCATCGCCAGCCACATGGTCAGCGAGCCCAGTCATCAGGCCAAGTCGGTGACCGAGCAGCCGCAGAAGCACGCCATCGCGGCACGCGTCGCGACCCTGCTCAAACCCGGCATGACGGTCTACCTCGACGCCGGCACGACCACCGCCTGCCTGATCCCGTCCATCGCCGCGCTGGCGGACATGACGGTGCTGACCAACGACTTCCACGCCGCCCTGGCGCTGTCGGACCATCCGGGCGTGACCGTCGTGCACACCGGCGGCGTGCTCGACCATCGCAACGGATCGGGCATCGGCCCGCTGGCGGCGGCCACGCTGCGGCGGCTGGTGGCGGACATCGCGTTCCTCTCGGCGAGTTCCTGGGACCTGGAGCGCGGGGTCACCACCCCCTCGGCGCCCAAGGTGGAGGTCAAGCGCGCGGCGATGGAGATCGCCTCGCAGCGCGTGCTGCTCGCCACCGGCGCCAAGTACGGCACGTACGGCACCTACCGGATCGCGGCGCTGGGCGAGTTCGACCTCGTCGTCACCGACGACGGGCTGTCCGAAGCCGCCGTGCTGCGCATGCGCGAGTCCGGCGTCGAGGTCGCCATCGCCCCGACCGCGACGCCGCCGCCGGGCGTCCCCGGCTGAACGCCGCCGTCGCGCCCCACCCCATCCCGCCCGGACCCGCACCCCGTCGAGCCGAACCTTCCCAGCATCCAGCCCCCCGTCGGAGACCCCCATGAACTTTCGCATTTCCCTTTCAACCGTCGCGCTGGCCGCGCTGTGCGCGCTGCCCGTGTCCGGCCTGGCCCAGGACGCCTGGCCCAGCAGGCCGATCACCCTCGTCGTCACCTACCCCGCCGGCGGCGCGGCCGACATGCTGGCGCGCCTGGTGGCGCCCAAGATGGCCGCGACCCTCGGTCAGTCCGTCGTCATCGAGAACCGGGGCGGCGGCGCCGGCCAGATCGGCGCGGCGGTGGTGGCGCGCGCCAAGCCCGACGGGTACACGCTGATGGTCGACGGCGGTGGCTACGCCATCAATCCGACCCTGTTTCCCAAACTGCCCTACGACACCGCCAAGGCGTTCACGCCGGTCGGCATCCTGGGCGTGTTTCCGCTGGTGCTGGTGACGACGCCGACCTTCCAGGCGAAATCCGTCAAGGAACTCGTCGCCATGGCCAAGGCCGCGCCGGACGCCGTGTCCTACGCGTCGCCGGGCACCGGCTCGACGCAGCACCTGGCCACCGAGCAGTTCCTGCAGCAGGCCAAGGTCCGCATGACGCACGTCCCCTACAAGGGCGGGAGCCCGGCGATGGCCGACGTGATGGGTGGCCACGTGCCGGTCTACGTCGCCAACATCGGCTCGTCGCTGGCCAACATCCGCTCGGCCAAGCTCGCGCCGCTGGCGGTGATGGCCGAGCGCCGTTCGCCGTCGCTGCCCGACGTGCCGACGCTGGCCGAGGCGGGCGTGGCCAACGCCGAAGCCTACGAGTGGAACGGCATGTTCCTGCCCGCGGGCGTGCCGCCGGCCATCGCCGCGAAGCTGGGCGATGCCCTGCGCGCCGCGCTCGCGGCGCCGGACGTGCGCGAGCGGATCGCCAGCGTCGGCGGCGAGGCGTTTCCCGGCGGGCCGGTGGAAATGTCGAAATTCATCGCCCAGCAGACCGCGCGCATGGGCAAGGTGATCCGCGACGGCAACATCCGGCCGGAGTGACGACCGCTCGTCCCCGGGCATGACCCGCACCCCTTCGGCAGGCACCACGCTGGCGGCGACCCTGGCGATCCAGGCGCTGGTGTCCATGGCGGCCCTGACGCTGCCGGTGCTGGCGCCGCTGATCGCCCCACCGCTGGGCCGGCCGGCGTCGATGCTGGCGGGACTCTTCGCGGCGCTGGTGTTCCTGGGCGCGATGGCCTCGAGCCTGGTCGCCGGTGCCCTGGTGGCGCGGGTGGGCGCCATCCGGGCCAGCCAGTTCGGCTTGGCGCTGTGCGCGTCGGGCCTCGCCTGCGCCAGCCTTCCCTGGCTGCCGGCGATGGTGGGCGGCGCGTTGCTGATCGGTCTGGGCTACGGACCCATCACGCCAGCGAGTTCGCACCTGCTCATTCGCACCACGCCGGCGCACCGCCTGTCGCTGATGTTCTCCATCAAGCAGACCGGCGTGCCGGTGGGCGGTCTCATGGCGGGGGCGCTCGCGCCCGGCCTGGCGCTACTGGCCGGCTGGCAGGCCGCCGTGCTGGCCGTCGCCCTGGCGTGCCTGCTGGTGGCCGCGCTCGCCCAGCCGTTGCGCGCGGCCTTCGACGGCGACCGCGACCCCGGCGCGCGCCTGCGCGCGGCTCACCTGCTGCGCCCGGTGCGCCTGGTGCTGTCGCAGGGGATCCTCACGCGCCTCGCCCTGTGCTCCTTCCTGTTCGCGATCGCGCAGGTAGCGCTCACGGCCTTCCTGGTGATCCATCTGCACGAGGGCCTGGGCGTCGACCTGGTCGCGGCCGGCCTGCTGCTGTCCATCGCGCAGGGCGCCGGCGTGATCGGCCGCATCGCCTGGGGCTGGGTGGCCGACGCCGGGCTCGGTCCGCGCCGCACCCTGACCCTGCTGGCCGCGCTGATGGCCGCATCGGCCCTGGCCACCGCGGCCCTGCCGGTCGGCGCTCCCATGGCCGTGACGGTCGCGGTGCTGCTGGCCTTCGGCGCCAGCGCGGTCGGCTGGAACGGCGTCTATCTGGCGGAGGTCGCCCGCCGGTCGCCCGCCGGCCTGGCGGGTGTCGCCACCGGCGGCGTGCTGGTGTTCACGTTCTTCGGCAACGTTGTGGGACCGCTGCTGTTCGGCGCGCTGGCGGGTCTCGCCGGCGGCTTTCAGGTGGCCTACGCGCTGCTGTCGCTGCCGCTGGCCGCCGCTGGCCTGCTGCTCCACCGCATGCGCACCTGATCGCCGCGCGCCCGAGGGCGCCCTCGCCCCGCCGCGACCGGCCCGGCGCAGGGCACGCCGATTGCCACGACCCGGGCATGACCGACACCACACTCCATGCACCCGGGACGGCCCGACGTTCCCTCCATCCGTTTCGCGCGCTCCTTCTGGCGGGCAGCGTCCCCTTGTTCGCGGGGGTCCTCCTGAGCGACATCGCCTATGCCGACACCGCCCAGGTCCAGTGGAAGAACTTCGCGTCGTGGCTCAACGCCGGGGCGCTCCTGCTGGGCGGGCTGGCGCTGCTCTGGTCGGTGGTCGCGCTGATCGGCGCCGCTCGCAGACACCGGCGGTCCGTGCTCGCGAGCATGCTGCTGCTGGTCGGGTGGGCGTTCGGCTTCGTGAATTCGCTCGTGCACGCCAAGGACGCGGCGGCGACGCTGCCCGAAGGCCTGATGCTCGCGGTGCTGGTCTTCGCGCTCGTCGCGGTGGCGAGCGTGCTCGAACTCGCCACCGGTGGCCCGGAGGTGCGGACATGAAGGCGCCGACCCGCTCGATCCTCGCGCTGGTTCCACTGGCGCTCCTGGTCGCCTGCACGGGCAGCGCGGACGCTCCCGTCTACGGCGCCCAGCCACCGCTGCCCGAGCCGCAGCGCGGGCTGCTGCCCTCGATGAAGATCGCCGAGCCGGCGCTCTGGGGCGAGCGCCGCCCGCAGGTGCCCGAGGGCTACCGCATCACCGCCGTCGCCACCGACCTGCAGATCCCGCGCCAGACGCTGGTCCTGCCCAACGGCGACATCCTGATCGCCGAGGGGCGTGGCGGCGGCGCACCCGCGCTGACGCCCAAGGACGTGATCGCCGGCGTCATCAAGGCGCGCGGCACCAGCCCGGTGAAGGGCGGCAACCCACTCACGCTGCTGCGCGACGCCGACGGCGACGGTGTCTACGAGTCGCGGACGATCTTCGCGAAGGACCTCAACGCGCCGTACGGCCTCGCGCTGGTCGGCAACCGGCTCTACGTGGCCAATCAGGACGCCCTGGTGCGCTTCGACTACGAGCCGGGCCAGTTCACGGCCGCCGCCGCGCCGGTCAAGGTCACCGACCTGCCGGCCGCGATCAACCACCACTGGACCAAATCGCTCGCCGCGAGCGCCGACGGCCGGTTCCTCTACGTGGGCATCGGCTCCAACAGCAACATCACCGAGCGCGGCATGCTGGCCGAGGTGGACCGTGCGATGGTCTGGGAGGTCGACGCCGCGACCGGCGCGCACCGCCCGTATGCGACGGGCCTGCGCAACCCCACGGCGCTGACCCTCCAGCCCGGATCGGGACGGCTGTGGGCGGCCGTCAACGAACGCGACGAGATCGGGCCGAACCTGGTGCCCGACTACGTCACGTCGGTGCGGGAGAACGGCTTCTACGGCTGGCCGTTCAGCTACTGGGGCCAGAACGCCGACACGCGCGTGCGCCCGCAGGACCCGGCCAAGGTCGCCGCGGCCCTCCGACCCGATTACGGGCTCGGATCGCACGTCGCCACCCTCGGCCTCGCGTTCTCGACGCCGGCGATGGGCGCGCGCTTCGCGGACGGCCTTTTCGTCGGCGAGCACGGCAGCTGGAACCGCGATCCACCGAGCGGCTATCGCGTGGTCTTCGTGCCCTTCCGCGACGGCCAGCCGGCCGGCGATCCGGTGGACGTGGTGACCGGCTTCTTCGGCGACGACGGGAAGACGCGTGGCCGGCCGGTGGGGGTGACGGTCGATCCACGCGGTGCGCTCCTGGTCGCGGACGACCTCTCGAACACGCTCTGGCGCGTGACGCCGGCGGGTCGGCCGGCGGGAGAAGGCCGGGGTGCGGCCACCCCGGTGGCGCCCGGGGAAACGAACCGCGCGTCCGGCGAAGCCGCCGATACGGGCTCGCGCAGCGCGAGCGGCGGACCCGACGCGAGCGGCGGGCGCGGCACGGACGGCACCACGGGAACGCCCGGCGGCCCGGGTGGCACGACCGCGCCGGGCACGGCGCCAGCGCGCTGATCGGCGTTTGCGGCAAAGGCTGCCGCAGGAATCTCCATGGAGCGATGGCCGCCGGCCCATGCGGGCGGTGCTCCGGAGCCGCCCGTGCCCGCACCCGCGCCCGAACCTGTCTTCGCTATTGCGCCGTGGCGCCGGATCGCCGCACGGCTTCGCCCCACTTCACGATCTCGGTCTGGATGAATCGATCGAACGCCGCGCCGGTGGACGGCGAGGCGATCGAGCCGCGATCGGCGATGAAGCGCACCATCGACTCGGATTCGAGGATCTCGCCCACTTCCCGCTGCAGCCGCGCCACGACCTCGGGCGGTGTGCGCGCCGGGGCCATCAGGCCCAGCCAGCCCACGCCTTCGAACCCGGCCAGGGCGGGCACGCCTGTCTCGCGCAGGGTGGGCACCGCGGGCAACTGCGTCGAGCGCTCCACGGAAGTCACGGCCAACGGCACGGCGCGCCCGCTCTGGATGAGCGGCAGCGCGGCGGTCACCGAGTCGACCATCAGCTGCACCTGGCCGGCCATGAAATCGGCCTGCGCCGGACCGCTGCCACGATAGGGAATGTGGGTGATGAAGGTGCCGGTGGCCGCCTTGAACATCTCCGCCGACAGGTGCTGCGTGCCGCCCACCCCGGCGCTGGCGTAGTTGAGGACGCCCGGTCGCGCCTTGGCGCGCCGGATCAGTTCCGGGACCGACGTGATCCCGGAGGCCGGCGTCGCCAGGAAGACCAGCGGCATCTTGGCGATGAGCGTGATGCCGGTCAGTTCGCGCTGGAGGTCGTAAGGCAGGGTCTTGTAGAGCGTGTGGTTCACGGCCATGGCGCTGCCGGCGACCAGCAGGGTGTAGCCGTCCGCGGGCGCATGCGCCACCAGTTCGGTGCCGATGTTGCTGCCCGCGCCACCCTTGTTGTCCACGATCGCCGGTTGCCCCAGGCGCTTGCCGAGTTGCTCGGCCAGGGCGCGCGCGAAGATGTCGGTGGCCTGTCCCGGCGGAAAAGGCACCACCAGCCGGACCGGCCGTTCGGGCCAGGTTCCGGCCGATGCGATCTGGCTCCAGACGGTGCACAGCGCCGCGACCGCGAACGCGAAATTGCGCAGCAAGGCATGTCGTTTCATTGCTTGGTTCCCGAGGCTGTCTGCCTGCCGATGGAGGACGAAATGGAGAACGGCATTCTCGGGTCGATCGACGCGCAGGCCGAACGCTGGCCACGCATCGGCATGCCGACCGGGCCGCGTGTCTTCAACGACCAGGACCCGAAGGTCGATTCACGCGCTGGGCAAAGGGTCGTGTCGAAAGTCGGCCGGTCACGCTGTCGATCCAAATGAATGAGGCCTTTCTCGAGTCCCGTGCTTCAGACCGGCAGCCCCTTCGCCCTCAGAACCGCATCGAATCTCTCCGGGTCCGAATTGCCCGCCAGATTCGTCGCTCGGATGCCTGCTTCGCGCTCCAGATGACGCACCGCCCGCTCCAGCACCGACTCGGCCTCTGCCGCCGGGATGGCGATCACGCCATCCGCATCTCCGAGCATCAGGTCTCCCGGCAGGACCGCCAGTCCTGCACAGGCCACCGCCACGTTGATCTCTCCAGGCCCCTCCTTGCTGGGTCCGCGATGCGTATGCCCACGCGCGAAAACCGGCAGTCCGCCCTCGGCCCATTCCAGCCGGTCACGCAGCGCCCCATCGATGACCAGCCCGCCGAGCTTGCGCACCAGACACGTCGTGCGCATGAGGCCGCCGATCAGCGCCTGCGTCAGGTCGCCACCGCCGTCGATGACGAGCACGTCACCGGGCCGGACCATCATCAGCGCCTTGTGAATCATCAGGTTGTCGCCGGGTCGGACGCGCACCGTCACGGCCTGACCGCAGAGCACGGTGTCGAGCCTGCCGTGGTAGCCGGTGAGCCCGACGGCGCCGACGCTGCGGCCCATGCAGTCACCGGCAACCGCCACGGGGATGCTCCGGAACGCTTCGATCAGCGCGTTCGGCAGATCGGCAGCACGGGCATTGATGCGGTAGCCGGGTGGCCATGCGGCCGAAGCGGGTGGATGGTTGCTCATGGGGTTTCACCGGTTGAAGCGATGGAAAAGTGGTCGAGGCCGGGCGACGAGGACATCCGGTCCGCGTTGACACAGGTCGACGGGTCAAGTTCGCCGCGCTGCAGAAAAGCCAGCACGGTGCGCGCCGCGCCCAGCGCCATCGCGTCGAGTGCAGCGGGCGTCGAGCCGCCGACATGCGGCGTCAGAACCACATTCGGCAGCAGAAGCAGCGGATGGTCCGGCGGAAGCGGCTCGACCGACATCGTGTCGAGCCCGGCGGCACGCAGGCGGCCGCTGCGCAGCGCGGCGATCAGCGCGATCTCGTCGACGACCTCGCCCCGCGCGGTGTTGATCAGGATGGCGCCTCGTGGCATGCGGGCGATGCGTGCGGCGTCCATCAGGCCGCGCGTCGCGTCCGTCAGCGGCACGTGCAGGCTGAGCACGTCGGCGAGTTCGACGACCGCATCGACGGACGACAACCGGCGCACGCCCTCCAACGCGGCCGGAAGCGTCGTCACCGAGGGATCGAAAGCCACGACCGGCATGCCGAGCGCCAGCGCGACGGCGGCCACGCGCTGCCCCACCGCGCCGAGGCCGACCAGCCCGAGCGTGCGGCCGTGCAGTTCCAGCCCGTCCTGGGCACGCGACCAGCGACCCGCGCGCAGTTCGGCGTCCAGCCAGGCGAGGCGACGGGCGGCGGCGAACATCAGCCCGAGCGTCATTTCGCAGACCGATTGCGCATTGGCACCCGGCGTCACGCACACCGGAATGCCACGCTCCGTCGCGGCGGCCACGTCGATATTGGGCACGCCGACACCGTGCTTGCAGACGATGCGCAGCGTCGGGCAGGCCGCCATGTGCCGCGCCGTGAGCGGCACGGTGCGAGAGATGACCGCGTCCACCGGCTCGGCCGACATGACATCGCCGACGACCCCGTCAGCGCTGCCGGAGGGCAGGTAGAGCACACGGCAGCCGGCGTCGCTCAACAACCGCGCGCCCGGCGCGGCCAGCGTCGCAGCGGTGACCAGGACGGTGAATTCGCGCATCGCCCGTCAGTCCAGCTGGATGTTGGCCTGGCGCACCACATCGCCCCAGGTCTTGTGTTCCCTGGCGATGAGTTCACCGAACTGCGTGCTGGTGCGGCCCGTGGCTGCCGTGCTGCCCTCGTTGGCGAACTTCTCCAGCACGTCAGGCCGCGCCAGCACCTTGCTCACCTCGGCATGCATGCGCTCCACGAGGGCCGGCGGCGTGCCGGCCGGCGCCACGACACCCGACCACGTCTGTGCGTCGAACGCGGGAAAGCCCGATTCGGCCAGGGTCGGCACGTCGCCCAGTGCCGGCAGCCGTGCCGGCGAAGTCACCGCGAGCGCCCGCAGGCTGCCGCCCTTGACCTGACCGAGCACCGAGACCGAATTGCCGATGTAGAAATCCACATGGCCGGAACGCAGGTCGTTCACCGCGGGGCCAGCGCCCTTGTACGGCACGTTCAACAGCGCGATGCCGCCACGGCGTTCCAGCAATTCGATGGCGAGATGGCCGACCGTGCCATTGCCAGCGAAAGCGACGCGCATCGGATCGGGCCGCTTCTTGGCGGCGGCGACCAGGTCGGCCATCGTCCTGAACGGCGAGTCCGCCTTCACCGTGACGACCATCGGTTGCGACGCCACCAACGCGACCGGCACCAGGTCCTTGAGCGGGTCGAAAGGCATCTTGGCGTAGAGCGACGGGTTGATCGCCATGTTGGCGGTCTGTCCGATGCCGAAGGTGTAGCCGTCGGCCGGTGCGCGGGCCACGGCATCGAGGCCGATGTTGCCGGCAGCACCCGCACGGTTTTCGACGACCACGACCCATCCACTCTGCACCGTGAGCTTTTCGGCCACCAGACGGCCGAGGAAGTCGGCGCTGCCTCCGGGCGGGAACGGCACGATGAGGCGGATCGGGCGTTGCGGCCACGCGGCCGGCTGGGCCGAAACCGTGCTCGCAGTCACCCACGCAAGGGTGGATGCAGCCAGCGCGGTGGTCACGCGGGCGAGAAGGCGTCGTCGAATCATGGTTGTCTCCTGAAGATTTGCCGGCGATCTTCTCAACCTTGATTCATTCGGTCCATTTGATTAAATTGATTCAACCATTTCTTTAGGTTATGAATGACCCTCAACCTGCGCGATCTCGCCTACTTCGAAGTCGTGGCCGAGCTCGGTCATCTGGGACAGGCGGCCGACAAGCTGGGGCGGTCACAGCCGGCGTTGACCAAGTGCATGCAGCGCCTGGAAGCCGCGTTCGGCGTGCCGCTGTTCACGCGCGCCGGTCGCGGCATCCGGACCACGGCGGTGGGCGAGGTGCTTCTGGCACGCGCCCGGTTGCTGCGCGGCGCATCCGAGGAAGCGCTGCGCGAAGTGAATGATTTCGCAAAAGGCAACGCCGGTCATGTGCGCATCGGCAGTGGACCGATCGCTGCGGACAACGTGCTCCCCGCGCTGTCCCGGTTGCTGCTGTCCGAGGCGCCCGGCACCACGATCGACATCACCGTCGGGCCCAGCATGGCGCTGCGCGAAGCCTTGCGCGAAGGCAGCATCGACCTGTTGATCGGTCTCATCCCGCTGCCCGATCCGCACTTTCAGACGCATCCGATCTTCGACGACACGGCCGTCGTCGCGACCAGCCCGGAGCACCCGGTTTTCTCACTGCCGGCGATCACCCTGGAAGCGCTGTGCAACTACGGTTGGGTGCTGCCGGCCGCGTCGATTCCAAGCCGCCAGTGGCTGGACGCCGTCTTCCGAACGCACGGCCTCCCGCTGCCGATCGTGCAGATCAGCGCCAACTCCATTCCCCTGTTGCCTGCATTGATCCTGCGAACGGGATTGCTGAGCTTCATCTCGCGACGCACCCTGGAGCGTGGGAGTGACGGGGTGCTGAAAGAAGTCCCGCTGGCAGAGACGACCCTGCAGCGCACGCTGGGCGTCACCTACCGAAGCGACGCGTACCTGTCGCCCGCCGCACGCAGGCTGATCGCCATCCTGCAGGCGGGGGATTTCAACGAGGATGATTCACAGGTCGCGAGCGAAACCAACGTGCTGGATCCGTTTCCATTCCCTGGTTCAGCGCAATTGTCTCGCCTCTAAAAATGGTCGAGCGCCATTGGGCGATCCGACCCGGAGTTTTATGAGCAGCGCCGATCTGTCGACGCCGCTCTCGACAACAGCCTTCACTCTGGCTTGAAACCTGCACTTCTGAGCAGTTCGGCGCTCTGCGTCACGAAACCTGCCACATACCGTCTGAATTGCTCGACGTCCTGCGTCACAGGCTCGACGCCCAGATTGGCAAGCGCGCCGCTTCTGCCGAGTTCGGTCATGGCGGCATTGATGGCCTCGTTGAGAAGTTGCACGCGGTCGGGCGGCGTGCCTTTGGGCGCCCACACCCCATACCACGACCCGTAAGTGAATCCGGGCAGTCCACTCTCCTGAACGGTCGGAACGTCCGGCGCCAACGGGCTGCGTTTGGCCGATGTGATGGCAATCGGGCGAACCCGACCCGCCTTGGCCAGCGGCAGGACCGAGATCATCGAGTCCATCAGGAGTTGCACATGCCCACCACCCACATCGACCAGTGCAGGCTGCGTGCCCTTGTACGGCACGTAAGTGAACTTGACGTTGCCTTGTTTGGCCAGCAGCAGCGTGGCCAAGTGGCTGGGGGCGCCGGCTGCGGGAATCGCGGCGGTCCACTTGTCGGGCTCCTTCTTCGCGGCGGCCAGCACCTCCCCGAGCCTGCGCGGCGCCAGGGTGGGCGCGATGACCAGCATCAGCGGCGCCTCGGCGACCCGTGCGATCGGCGCAAAGTCCGTCTGCGGATCGTAGGGCGGCGTGCTCATGACCTCCTTGGCCAGCACATGGGTGGCGGCCGAGAACAGCAGGGTGTAGCCATCGGCCGGGGCGGTCTGCACCGCCTTGCCGCCGAGCGACCCGTTGGCCCCGGCCCGGTTCTCCACGATCACCGGCACGCCGCCGAGCTGCGTGTGAAGCTGCTGGGCCAGCAGCCGAGCGACGTTGTCGACGCCCCCACCAGCGGCGAACGGCACGACGATGCGAACCAGCCGGTCGGGAAACTTGGCCGTCTGCGCCCAGGCGGGCGAGAACGCGAGGACCGCGCAGGCGGCGAGAACTTTCAAGGGCTTCATGGTGTCTCCAGGGTTTTTGTCGATGGGTCAGGTACGGGAGCCACGGCGGACCTGCGCCTTCGTCGGCGCTCGAAGACGCGCAGCGACTCGTCCAACGCCTCGGCGTCGACGCCGCTTGTGATGAAGACGATCCGGGAGCGGCGATCCGTGCTCGGCCAGGCCGGCAGGAACTCGGGGGGCTGATAGAGGTGCTGCACCCCGTGAAAGACCAGGGGCCGGTCCGGCTCCTCGACCAAGTTGACGATGCCCTTGACTCTCAGCAGATCCTCCCCGCGCATTGCGATCACCATGTCGAGCCAGGCCTCGAAGCTCTCGCGCGCCAATGGGTCATCGCGCACGATCACGAACGATCGGATGCCTTCCGGGTGCAGGAGGGGTTCGGACGTTCCAGCGGCCTGCAATGTCGGCCGGTAGTGCAGACCGAGCAGGTCCCCGCCCGAACTCCCGCCGTCCCGGTCGGGCGTGGTCTGCAACGTCCGGCGCAGCACGCCCACGTGTTCATCGGGGTGGAGGTGGACGTCGGCGTCGGGATTGAGGGCCTGCAGGCAATCCAGCAGGCTGGGTGACACCGGCCCGTTCAGGAGATCGGTTTTCGTGACGAGCAATTGGTCGGCCATCGCCATCTGCCTGGTGGCCTCCGGATGACGCTCGAGCGTGCCCGCGCCCAGGACGGCATCGACCGTGCAACAGACTCCCGCGAGCGAGAAGCGGCCCTTCACGGCGGGCTCGCCCATCAGCGTGCGCAGGACGGGCGCAGGATCGGCCAGGCCGCTGGTCTCGATGAGGACCTGGCGCAGCGGCGGACCGTCGGTGTCGCCGCGCGCGCCGAGCGCCACCAGCGCCGCGACCAGGTCGCCGCGCACCGCGCAGCACATGCAGCCGTTGGCCAGCAGCACGGTGTCCTCGGTGGTCTGCGCGATCAGGTCGTGGTCGATGCCGATCGCACCGAACTCGTTGACGATCACCGCCGTGCCGTGCAGGTCGGGCTCACGCAGCAGCCGGTTGAGCAGGGTCGTCTTGCCGCTGCCGAGGAAGCCGGTGAGCACCGTCACTGGGATGCGCGCCCGGTCGGGCTCGCGGCCGGTGTCGAGCGCGGCCTCGCGCCCGCCCGCCAGCAGGGCCGAGAAGTGACCGCTGCCCATCATCCGTCCCGCCGCTGGCCGCCATGGAGCTCGGCGAAGGAGTTCAAGGTCTTCTCCAGCCGGCCCAGCAGCCACAGGCTGGCCGCCGGATCGAAGGCGTCGCGCGCCAGGTCCTCCAGCAACCCCCGCAAGGGCAGACCCGTTGCCTGCGCGGTCGGGTGCTCGCGGAAGAAGGCCTCGACCTCGGCGATGCCCGAGCGCGATCCCGCGTCCTCCAGGTAGTCGACGATGTCGAGCTCGAAGTCGACCAGCTGCAGGCTGACGCCGCCGGCGCCGCAGCCGCAGCTGGAGCCGAGCGCGACGTGGCGCACCGCCAGCTCGCTCCACAGCCGCTGCAGCCGGTCGGCGCGCTCGGCGACGTCGTCGGCCATGGCGACGTCGCTCACTGCCCGTCCCAGGCGACGTCCGCGGGCGCCGCGGTGCCAGCGGCCTTCGGCGCGGCGCGCAGCGTGCGCGTCGCCTCGGCGTCGACGCCGCCCTGGGCGTCCAGCGCCACGCGGTAGACCTCGCGCGCCACCTCGGCGCCCACATAGCCCTCGCGCACGTCCTCGGCGACCTTGTCCATGTCGCGTTCGAGCGGATCGCCGAAGCCGCCGCCGCCGCCCGAGAGCATCTTGTAGGCGTCCCCGCGCTCGAGCCGCACGTTGAAGATCTTGGCGTTCAGATGGTCGGTCTTCCACTCGCCCTTGTGGCGCACGGCCAGGCCGTTGCCCATGGCATCGCCGCCGCCCTCCAGGCCCCAGGGCTTGCAGTGCACGCGGTCGATGCGCGTCGTCACGGTGAAGGGCGACAGCGCCTGCACCACCATCTCCGCGCCCAGGCCGCCGCGGTACTGGCCGGCGCCGGCGCTGTCCTTCCTGATCTCGTACTTCTCCACCAGCACCGGGTACTTGGCCTCCAGCTGCTCGGTCGGGCTGTTGTGGGTGTCGCCGTCGTTGATGCAGACCGTGACGGAGACGCCGTCCTCGTTGCTCTTGGCGCCCCAGCCGCCGCCCAGCGGGCCGATGCCGACGATGAACAGGCGGCCGTCCTCCGGGGAGATGCCGTGGATGTTGGGGAACACCAGGTCGGCGTGGTGGCCGGCGATGGAGCGGTCGGGGATGGCCGGTGCCAGTGCCTTGAAGATGGTGTCGATCACCGTCATCGGGAAGGTCATCCACACCCGCATCGGATACGGGCGCTCGGCGCTGACGACGGTGCCCATCGGCATCACGACCTTCAGCGAGCGGAAGCTGCCGTCGTTGACCGGGTAGTCGGTCGGCGTGGTGAGGCACTTGTAGGCCACCTGCGCGCAGGCGATCCCGGTGGTGAAGCCGGAGTTGTAGAAGCCCCGCACCTGCTTGCTGACGTCCGACAGGTCCACCGTCATCTCGTCGCCCGCCACGGTCACCTTGACGCGGATCGGGATGCGCTTGCCGATCTCCAGGCCGTCGTCGTCCATGAAGGACTCGGCCTCGTAGACGCCGTCGGGGATCGACAGCGTGTTCTTGCGCGCCACCGCCTCCGACGAATCCATGATGCGGCGGATCGAGCCGTTGACGGCGTCGGCGCCGTAGCGCTGCAGCAGCTCCATGTAGCGGCGCTCGCCGGTCGTGATGGCGGTGATCTGCGCGCGCAGGTCACCCAGCGCGCGCTCGGCCAGCCGCACGTTCATCGCGATGATGTCGATCAGGTCCTGGTTGACCACGCCTTCGCGCTGGTACTTGACGATGGGGATCTGGATCCCCTCGCTGAAGATGTCGGTGGTGACGTTGCCCAGCGTGCCGCCCACGTCCAGCCAGTGCGCCATGCAGCACGTGAAGCCCTCCAGCCGGTCGTCGTGGAACACCGGCATGGTGAAGGTGAAGTGGTTGAGGTGGCTGCCGGTGGTGTAGGCGTCGTTGGTGACCAGGATGTCGCCCGGCAAAATGTTCTCGTAGCCGAAGTGCCGGATCTTGGCCTTGACCGTCTCCGACATGCCGCGGATGAACATCGGCAGGCCCAGGCCGATCGACACCGTGTCGCCCTCCTTCGTGAACAGCCCGACGGTGAAGTCCAGCGCCTCGTAGATGATCAGGTTGTAGGCCGTGCGGGTCAGGTTGGTCTTCATCTCCTCGGTCACGGCGTAGAGGCCGTTGCGGATGACCTCGACGGTGATCGGATCGATCGCGACGTCGTTGCCGCTCGCGGCAGCGGCGGGGGTGGTGTAGGTGTCTTTCATGAGCGGTCGCTCCCGATGTCGATCTGCAGGTTGCCGAGTTCGTCCACGCGCAGCGCGTCGCCGGGCTGCACGACGGTGGTGGAGGCGTGCTCCTCGATGAGCGCCGGGCCGTCGATGAGGTTGCCCGCGCGCAGCAGGTCGCGCCGGTAGACCGGCGTGTCGGCCCAGCCGCCGGCGCGGAAGTACACCGGCTTGACGGTACGGCGCGCCGCGGCTTCAGGTCGCGCGGCGCCCTCCGCCACCTGGTGCTTCGGCGGCTTCTTCATGGTGCCCAGCACGGTCACGCGCAGGCTCACCAGGTCGGCCGGCTCCTTGGGCGCCGAGGTGCCGTAGCGCACCTTGTGCAGCTCGTCGAACTGGCGCTTGATGGCCGAGCGGTCCTTGCCCTCGAAGAACGCGAGCGGCAGGTCGACCGTCACGGCGTGCTCCTGGCCGACGTAGCGCATGTCGGCGGCGCGCTCGATGACCACGCCGTCGGCCTTCACGCCCGACTGCGCCAGCGCGTCGCGGCCCTCGTCCTCCATCGACTGGTAGGCGGCCTCGATCTCGTCGAACGAGACGTCGTTCAACTTGCGGAAGACCGAGCGCACGTAGTCGTAGCGCAGGTCCGAGAACAACATGCCGTAGGCCGAGAAGTAGCCCGGCGCGTACGGGATGAGCACCTTGCGGATGCCGATCTCGCGCGCGATGGCCGAGGCGTGCAGTGGTCCGGCGCCGCCGTAGACCACCATCGTGAAGCTGCCGGCGTCCAGTCCGCGCTCGGTCGTCACGGCCTTCACGGCGTGCGACATCTGCGTCACCGCGATGCGCAGGATGCCGTCGGCCGCCTCGGTCGGCTGCAGGCCCAATGGGGTGGCCACGCGCTCGGCCATCTGGCGCTGGCAGGCCTGCATGTCGAGCTTGAGCTCGCCGCCGAGGAAGTTGTCGGCGTCGAGCCGGCCGAGCACCAGGTTGGCGTCGGTCACGGTGGGTTCCTTGCCGCCGCGCCCGTAAGCGACCGGGCCGGGGATCGAGCCGGCGCTCTGCGGACCGACGCGCAGGGCGTTGCCGGTCTCGACGCGGGCGATCGAGCCGCCGCCGGTGCCGACCTCGTGGATGTCCATCATCGGGATCTGGATCGGCAGTGCGCGCTCGTAGCCGCCGATGAGCGCCGAGCCGGTCGTCAGCGGCCGGCCCTCGCTGATCACGCCGGCCTTGGCGGTGGTGCCGCCCATGTCGAAGGCGATGGCGTCGCCCATGCCCAGCTGGGCGCAGATCGCCTGCGCGCCGATCACGCCGGCCGCCGGGCCCGACTCCAGCATGCGCACGCAGCCGACGCGGGCGTGCTCGATCGGGAACAGGCCGCCGGTGGACTGCACGACGTAGAAGTCGCCCTCGAAGCCCTTGGCCGACAGGTGCGTCTCCAGCTGCCCCAGGTACTGCGAGACGCGCGGGCCGACGTAGGCGTTGGCCACGACGGTGGAGACGCGCTCGAACTCGCGGTACTCCTGCGACAGCTCGTGCGAGGCCGAGACGAAGGCGTGCGGCAGCTCCTCCTGCAGGATCTGCTTGACGCGCTGCTCGTGCGCCGGGTTGCGGTAGGAGTGCAGCAGCAGCACGGCGACGGCCTCGATGCCCTGCCCCTTCAATTCCTTCGCCAGCTCGCGCACGGCGCCTTCGTCCAGCGCCTTGTGCAGGCTGCCGTCGGCGCGAAGGCGCTCGGCGACCTCGAAGCGCAGCGAGCGTTTCACCAGCGGCTGGTGCTTGTTGAAGAACAGGTTGTAGGCGTCGGGGCGGTTGACGCGGCCGATCTCGTAGATGTCGCGGAAGCCCTCGGTGATCAGCAGTGCCGTGTTGGCGCCGTTGCGCTCGAGCAGCGTGTTGATCGCGATGGTCGAGCCGTGCAGAAACAGCTGGCCGTTCCTCACGTCGATGTCGGCGCTGTCGAGCGTGGCCTGGATGCCGTCCACGAGCCGGCCGTGCGTGGACAGCGCCTTGCCGAACATCAGCTCGCCGGTCGCCTCGTCGAAAGCAGCCATGTCGGTGAAAGTGCCGCCGATGTCGACGGCGATGCGCAGGTTGCGCGGGGTCTGGGGGGTCGGGGAATTCGCCATGGTCGTGCGATGCCTCAGGCGGCCGTGCCGATGCGGTTGCGCAGGATGCCCAGGCCGGTGATCTCGACCTCGACCACGTCGCCCTCCTTCATGTAGCGCGGCGGCTCGCGGCGGTCGCCCACGCCGCCGGGCGTGCCGGTGGCGATGACGTCGCCCGGCGACAGCGGCGTGAAGCGCGAGACGTATTCGATGATCGTCGGGATGTCGAAGATCAGGTCGCCGACGCTGGCGTGCTGCATCACCTCGCCATTGACGCGGGTCTCCAGCGTCAATCGGGAGACGTCGGGCACCTCGTCGCGCGTGGCCAGGAAAGGGCCGAAGGGCGCCGTGCCGGGAAAGTTCTTGCCCGGCGTGAACTGGTGCGTGTGGCGCTGCCAGTCGCGCACGCTGATGTCGTTCAGGCAGGCGAAGCCGGCGATGTGCTCGAAGGCCTGGGCCGCGGGAATGTGGCGCCCGCCCTTGCCGATCACCAGGGCCAGCTCGCCCTCCCAGTCGAAGCGCTCGGAGAACGACGGGCGCAGCACCTCGTCGCCGTCGGCCGCCAACGTGTCGATGAAGCGCAGGAACAGAGAGGGGTGCTCGCTGTCGCCGCGCTTGGTCTCGGCCACGTGGGTCTTGTAGTTGAGGCCCACGCAGATGAACTTGGCGGGGTTCGGGATGACCGGCAGGGCCTGCACGTCGGTGGACGGGAGCGCCGTGCCGCCGTCGCGCGTGTTCTGTTCGAGCTCGGCCAGGGCGCCGGCGCGCAGTACCGAGACCAGGTCCGGATGGCGCCCGAGAAAGTCGGCCGACGGCTGCAGGTACCGGTCGCCCTCCACGAGGCCGTAGGACGCCTGTCCGGCGTGATTGAAGCTGACGAGTTTCAAGCATGTCTCCTGAGATTCATCGCTGCTGAAGGAGCTCGGGATGAGGTTCTTCACAACGCGGAGGACAACTTTAGAAACCTAAGACCTATTCGAATAGATAGAATTCAAAGCAATCAGATCTGCCTTTTCAGGCATGGCTTCCACGGGTAAACACCATGAACACATCGACAGTTCGTTTGTTTTTGGAAGTCTTCGAGTTGGGCAGCTTGAGCAAGGCCGCGGTCCGCCGTCAGACCGTGCAGTCGCACGTCAGCCGGCAGATCAGTGACTTCGAGGCGGATTTCGGCGGACCGCTGTTCCGCCGCACCGGACGTGGCGTGGTTCCTACCGAACTGGGCCGGCGCGCCGAGCAACGGCTGCGCGCGTGGCTGGCGGAGACCGATCGCCTGAAGCAGGAACTGCGCGAGGAGGCCGGCCAGTTGCTGGGCGAAGTGCGCCTGGGCGTGATTCCCTCGGCCGCTCATCCGCTCATGACCCGCCTGTTCCAGAACCTGCAGCGGGAGCATTCTGGCATCCGCCTCAACATCGTCGAGGCACAGGGTACCGAGCTCAACGCCATGCTTGATGGCGGCACCGTCGACATGGCAATCCTGTTCCGCTTCGACCGCCCGAGCAGCAGCGACGAGCGACTGCTGAGCGTCGCTCACACCTATTTGATCGCTGCTTCTGGCGACGCGCTCACGCGAGAGCCGACAGTGACGTTCTCACGCCTGTCAGGCCTGCGGCTGGTGCTGCCGCGACGTCCGAGCCACTGGCGCAACGCGCTCGACGAGGCAGCCCGCAGTCAAGGTTTCACGCTTGACCCGGTGGCCGAGGTCGACTCATTGACGATGCAGAAAGAACTGGTCGCCCACACCTCCGGGCTCTACTCGGTCATGGGCCCCTACTCGATTGCTGAGGAGCTCCGTCGAGGCCGGCTTCAAGCCAGCAAGCTGGTCAGCCCCGACCTCGTTCGACACGTGACACTGGCGTTTCCGAGGCAAGGCAAGTTGTCGCCCGCAAGTCGCATGACCGCCGAAACCATTCAACGTGTGGTGACTTCGTGGGGAAGTCGAATCACAGAACCTCCCGACGAGACAAAAGGCTCGCAAGCGGCTGTTTGAGTGCCATGAGCTGGGTCGACACAGCGATTTGACCAATTTGCCAGCGACAGCTGGCGCAAGCGACCCTTATTTCAAATGAGATGCATCCATTAATTCTATTGATAAATCACATAATCAACAAATCAGAAAATGGCTGATTTAATCGGATCCAGCACATCGGTGCGGCGGGCAGCACGCCCCTGTCGGCCCGCCGGTCTCGAAATCCGGGGCGACCGGTACGGACGCCCGGCCGCCATATCGATTGGTTGGACCGGATCAAGCCTTGAGCCCAAGCAGATCGTCGATCAATTTCTTCAGGCGACGCCCCTGCGAATCGCTCAGTGGCTCGACGAAGGTCAGGGTGGCCCTGCCCTTGCGGTCCCGCTCCAGCGAAGCGATGACGGCACCGGAAGCGTCCTTCCACTCCAGCGGCGTCCGGGTCCGTGCGGCCGGCTCGGAATCCGGCGTCGTGAGCGCCGCGAAGACAGTGGCCGGCAGCGGCCGGGGCTGTCGCTGCGACATCGCCCGTGCGGCCGCCAGCAGTCCCTCCGGGTCCCGCTGATGGGCGTCCTTCAAGGGCGTCGCCCAACGGAACTGCAGGTTGAGTGGTGAGCCGAAGGCGGCCACCACCTCGGCCGGCAATTTCGCCAATGCCATGGCGCGACCGATGTTGCCGAGGTCGCGGTCGATCGCCAAGGACAACTGCTTGGCGGACGGGAACAACCCCAACTCGAGGGCGCGCAGGTACATCATCCCCTGCTCCCACGCGGAAAGGTCGGCACGGTTTCGGTTCTCCCGCTCCATTTCGACGAACAGGTCGGTGTCCGCCATGGCGTTCTGGACCAGTGCGAGCACCGGGAGCCCGAGTTCGAGACACGCGCGGTGGCGACGGTGGCCGTACACGATCTCGAAAGTCCCGGGTGCGGCCACGTCGGACCTGGCCGGCCGGACCTTGATGGGTTGCACGTTACCCTCCGCGCTGGCGATCTCCGCCTTCAATTGGGCGAACGCCTCCGTCGAGAAATGCGCGAGTTCCCGATTCGCCCATCGCGACGGCAGGACCAGCGCAGGGTCGAGGCGGCGTGCCACTTCCGCACCATCGAAGGCCGCCACGCGTTCTCGAAGTTCCAGCACTTCCTTGTGCACCTCGGACTGTTCGGTCATGAAGGCCAGCATCGATCCAGGGCCTGTGCGTGGCGCCATGACGCCGGCAGCTCCCTGCCCTTCCAACGGCGGAACCTGCTTCGCAGCGACGGCGCCGCCGAGGGATCCTGACGGCTCTGTCACAACGGGCTCCGCAGCAGGCACGCCGGCCGCCGGAGCGGACAGATTGGCGGTCACGCTGAACGCGCGCTTGATCAGGTTCTTGTTTGCCATCTCGGTGATCCTCTTGAAATCGTGGGGGGCGTTCGGGTCGTTGTAGGCCTCGGCATGGGAGCGCTCGGAATGCGCGGTCCATGATTGGATGCCCATCGCCATAGTTTCGCGCAAGGCTCACAGGGTCAGCCGGCGTCACCCTGTTTATTGTCGTTCTCCAAAGCGCTCAACCGTCCTCGTGGACGGGGGGTTGTACCGTACAACCCCCCTCGCCTTTCAATCCATGCCGCGTGCTGGTGACTGCCACTGGGGCACCGGGATGGCCTGGCATGGTCGACGGCACGGCTCCCACCCCACCCGCTCGGTCACGGCGCTCAAGGCCAAGGTCGGGGACGGCGTTGGCTCGGCTCGACTGGGCTGATCTGGCGAGCGATGCCCTGTCTGCGAAACCGTACTTCGATGCAGTCGACAGTTCATCGGTCACCTGTTTTAACTAAATACTTGCCGGAACGCGTGCCGTCTGACGCCGCTGTCGGTCCCACGCGATTGCATGCTTTGAACGGGCATCCATCCTCCACGGACCACGCGACAGTACGGCTGATCCAGACGCTCGCAGCCGGACGCCACGCCGCGCGTCGCTGCCAAGCGTGGTCCACGATGAAACGAAGTCGA
>CP099607.1:300000-424035 GCA_024372625.1 Comamonadaceae bacterium OTU4NAUVB1
ACCTGGCTGGACGAGCGCGACCTGCTGACGGCCCCCGCCGTCGCGGCGCTCGACGCCGCCCAGCTCGAGGCCATGCTGCGGTTCGCCGCGCGCGCGGCCGCGATCACCTGCTCGCGGCGCGGCGCGGACATGCCCCGGCGCGCCGAACTGGACTAGACCCGGCCCGGACCGCGGGCGCCGCGCGCGCCACGGCGAGGCCCCTCGGCAGCGGGCCCACAATGGGCCTCGCACCCGGAGGATCCCCATGACCCGCTTCGTCGACGTCCCCACCATGTCGCGGCTGATCGAATCGATCGGCCTGCGCACCTTCATCGGCGAGCTCGCCGACGCCATCCGGGCGGACTTCCTGCGCTGGAACGACTTCGACAAGTCGCCGCGCACGGCCGCCCACTCGGAGGTCGGCGTGATCGAGCTGATGCCCGTCGCCGGCTCTCTCACCTACGCCTTCAAGTACGTCAACGGCCACCCGCGCAACACCGCGCGGGGCCTCTACACGGTGATGGCCTTCGGCGTGCTGGCCGAGGTCGCCACCGGCCGGCCGGTGCTGCTGTCCGAACTCACCATCGCCACCGCGCTGCGCACCTGCGCGACCTCGCTGGTCGCCGCGCGCGCGCTGGCGCGGCCCGGGTCGCGGCGCATGGCGCTGATCGGCAACGGCGCGCAGGCCGAATTCCAGGCGCTGGCCTTCCATCTCCACCTGGGCATCGAGGAACTCGCGGTGTTCGACGTCGACCCGCGCGCCACCGACCGGCTCGCGCGCAACCTCGCGCCGTGGCCGGGCCTGCGCGTGGTGCGCTGCGGCTCGGTCGCGGCGGCCGTGCGCGGCGCCGACATCGTGACCACCGCCACCGCCGACAAGTCGCGCGCCACCATCCTCGTGCCGGAGATGATCGAGCCGGGCATGCACGTCAACGCCGTCGGCGGGGACTGCCCCGGCAAGACCGAGCTGCACGCCGACGTGCTGCGCGGCGCCAGCGTGTTCGTCGAGTACGAGCCGCAGACGCGCGTCGAGGGCGACATCCAGCAGTTGCCGGCGGACTTCCCGGTGGTCGAGCTCTGGCGCGTGCTCGCCGGCACCGCGCCGGGCCGGCGGGACGAGCGCGAGGTCACGGTGTTCGACTCGGTCGGCTTCGCGCTGGAGGACCACGCGACGCTGCGCTACGTGCTGGCGCAGGCCGAGCGGCACGGGCTCGGCACGACGATCGCGCTGGTGCCGACGACCGACGATCCGAAGGACCTGTTCCGCCACGCCCGGGCCGGCGCGGCCACTGACGCGGGTTCAGCCGACGTCGAGCGTGGTGGTGTGCAGGGACGCGTCGCCGTCGTCGACGTCGCCGAGGTCGATCGTGAAGCAGGTGCCCCGCCCCACGGTCGAGCGCACGTGGATGCGGGCGTTGAGCACCTTTGACAGGCGCGCGACGATCGACAGGCCCAGCCCCATGCCGTCGACCGTTGGCGCGTCGGCGCGGTCGACCCGGTAGAACTCCTGGAAGATCCGGTCGATGTCCCCGGCCGGAATGCCCAGTCCCTGGTCCCAGACCTGCACGCGCACGCCGTCGCCGTGGGGACGCGCGACCAGCAGGATGCGGCGTCCGGGCGGGCTGTACTTGATGGCGTTGCCCAGCACGTTGCCGATCATGCGCTGCAGCCGCACCGAGTCGCTGCGGATGACGGCGGCGACGCCGCGCACGCGCAGTTCGATCCCCTTGGCGGCGGCCAGCGGGCCGAACTGGACACCCAGGCTGTCGAGCACCTCGGCGGTGCGCACCTTCTCCACCTGCAGGATCACCTGGCCGCTGTCGAGGTTGGCCAGGTCGAACAGGGACTCGAACATGTGCTTGACCGCCAGGCTGGCGGCCGCGATCTTGGGGGCCAGTTCCGGCTGCATCTCCGGGTAGGCCAGCAGGTGCTCGGCGTAGAGCGACAGGGCCATGACCGGCTGGCGCATGTCGTGCGCCGCGGCGGCGAGGAAGCGGTCCTTGGTCTCGACCGCCGCGCGGGCTTCCCGCGCCTTCTGCTGGACGTCGTACTGCAGTCCGAACTGCTCGGTCTGGTTCTGGTGGATGCCCAGCCCGTAGTGGCCCAGCAGCCACCAATAGAACACCGAGATGCCCAGCAGCAGGTAGTGGGGCACGTCGGTGCTGGACTCGCGCGTGGCCGTCATGACCAGGATCACGCCCACGACGATCGAGAACAGCGTGTTCGTGTAGGCGTGCTGCAGCCGTGGCACCAGGGCCACGCTGGTGAGCGGCGCGGAGGCGGCGCAGGCCAGCACCAGCCAGCAGCCGAGCTGGTTGTAGACCGGGATGCGGTCGAAACTGAAGACCAGCGAGACCCCCCAGATCGCCCCGTGCAGGCCGTAGATCGGGCGCATCGTTCGCACGAACGCCACCGGGGCCTCCCCGTCCTCGAACGCGCCGCTGCGCAGGTAGCGCGCTTCCGCGCGCTGGCGCAGCGCCAGCACCGACAGCCCGGCGATCAGCCACAGCAGCAGCCCGGGCGTGCTCGCGTACCCCCAGCAGCAGACCACGAAGATCACCATCAGGGTGCCGCCGACGTTCTGGCGGAAGCGGCTGCCGCGCAGGAAGATGGTCAGCAGACCGGTCTGGATCGAACGGGCGCGCTCGTCGAGCGCAGGGGCGGGTGGCGCCATGGCCGGCATCGGCGCCAGGAGCGGCCCCAGGACCGGATCGTCGGCCGGCGCCGCGGGCCCGGCGGTGCACGCCGCCCGGTCGTCCGGCGACAGCGGCTCGATCGGCTGCAGTCCCGAGTCCGATGTGAACCGGTGCTGCAGTCGGAGGAGTCCGAAGGACTGGCGGGTCGATGGAAGGCGGAAGCGCACGTGGAGAAGGAGTGTTGACGCCAGTGCATCACCGGCCGCGACCACATTGTCAATGCGTCAAATGCCGCAACGCCGCGCCGTCGGTCATCCTCTCAAAATAATGCGTCCCAGCGTTCATTTCGCGCACTTCGGCCCCGGGCGAGGTGGGGGTTTCCCCACGTGCGGGGCTCAGCGACAGGCGAAGCTCGCGGCGTCCTCCACATTGCCGCCGGCATAGGTCGCGACCTGGGGGTAGGGGCACAGCGGCCGCGTGCGGCCGGGCCAGGGTGCCGTGGCGGCGGCCCTGGCGACGATGCGGTCGGGCGCGATGCCGCGTTCGACCCAGTCGGCCAGCGGTGTCAGCGCGTCGTAGACGTCGGTCGAGGGACCGCCCGAGGCCGAGCAGTGGTTCATGCCGGGCACCAGGAACAGCCGCGCGAAGTCGCGCGTCGCCGCGTCGCCGCCGTTGGCGTCGGAGAGCTTGCGCACGTAGTCGATCGAGTCGTTGGCCGAGAAGATCGGATCGCTGGTGCCGTGGACGATCAGCATCTTGCCGCCGCGCTCGCGGAACGCGCCGACGTCGGTCGAGGTGGTGTTGTAGATCGCCGCGTAGGCGTCCATGCGCGCGGGATCGGTGTCGAAGTTGAAGGTGTAGACGTCGAAGGCCGGCGCGGGCGGGGTGAAGAACTCCTTGAGCATCGCGTCGGTGGCGATGAGCGTGTGGTTGCGCGCGTTGGGCGTGGGCGTGGTGGACGTGCCCAGGCGCCAGTTGCGCCAGTCGGCGCCCTTGATGCCGCTGTCCCACGGCCAGCTCGCGTAGAGCGAACGTCCGGTCGAGTCCTTGGGACCGGCGAAGTCCCGCTTCAGCGCGCCGACCTGCGCGGCCGACAGGCAGGCGTCCGTCTTCGCGCCGGTGCACTGCAGCACGGCGGGGTCGAAGCTGCAGGCCGACGGGTTGACGCCGACGATGCCGTCGGCCAGGCCGTCCTGCGCGTCGCACTGCCTGACGACGGCGTCCGAGACCAGCGCCAGGTCCTGGGAGGACAAAGCACGGCTCAGGATGCGCCGGCCGCTGGCGGGGTCGGTGGGCGCGACGGCGTCGTACGTGAGCACGCTCCACGTCGACGCGACCGAGGCTTCCTTGGCGACCTTGATGGCCGGCGCGTTGGCCGCCACGCCGTCGAAGTAGGCCGGAAAGCGCTGCGGGAACAGCAGGGCCTGCCGGCCGCCGCCCGAGCAGCCGACGAAATAGGAGCGGTCCGGGCCGCGACCGTAGGCCTGGCCGATGAGGGCCTTGGCCGCCAGCGTCACGCGGTCGTAGGCGGCGTAGGCATGGTCGATGCGCGCCTGCGGGTCGAGCCCGAAGCTGGCGTCGGTCACCTGGTGGCCGGCATCGGTGGTGACGACGGCGTAGCCCTTGGCGAGCGCGCTGGTCTGCAGCGCCGCCGACGAGGCGTCGTTGCCCGCCAGCGCGCCGATCGCCAGGCGCACCACGCCGTCGTTGCCGCCGCCGCCCTGGAAGGCGAAGCGCCCGTTCCAGGTCCTGGGCAGCCGCAGTTCGAAACCGGTGTGGTAGGCCTTGCCGTCGACGCCGGTGCGCGGGTTCATGCGGCCCTGGACGACGCAGTGCGCCGGCAGCGTGACGCCGTTGACGACCGTGCCCTGCGCCACCGCGACGCCGGTCAGCGTGGTCTCGGGCAGGCGCGCGCCGGCGAGGGCCTCGCACTCGCCCACCAGGCTGGAGGTGGTGGGCAGCGGCGCCGGGCGGGGCGCGTCGTCGCCACCGCCGCCGCAGGCGCACAGCGCCGCGGCGGCCAGCGCCGCGGCGGAGGATCGGATCGTCGGGAAGGTCATGGGTGTGTCTCCGGGGTTCGTCGTCGGCGGACGTTACGGCGCGGGACCGGCGGGGCGGTCATCCCAGAAGATGACAGCGCGCCCGGCCGCGCGCCGGTGTCGTCCTCAGGGATGACAACGCCGGGGCCCCGGGTGCCGGAGACTCGGAACCACTCGAAGAACCACGGGACCCCGGAGGTCCCGACCCGCCCTGGAGACACCACCGATGCTGCGCCGACACCTGCTCGCCCTCACCCTCGCCTCGGCCACGGCCGCCGCCCTGCCCGTGGCGGCGCTCGCCCAGGCGGCGCCCTACCCGGACCGCCAGGTGCGCCTGATCGTCGGCTTCCCGGCCGGCACCGGACCCGACGTCGTCGCCCGCACCGTCGGGCAGAAGCTCGGCGAACTGCTCAGGCAGCCGGTGGTGGTGGACAACCGCGCCGGCGCCGGCGGGCAGATCGGCGCGCAGGCGGTGGCCAAGGCCGCGCCGGACGGCCACACGCTGCTGCTGGGCGAGGTGGGATCGATCAGCATCGCCCCGGCCTCGTACACCAAGCTCTCCTACGACCCGGCGCGCGAGCTGGTCGCGGTGTCGGAGCTGGTGCGCTCGGACTTCATCCTGGTGGTGCCGCCCGACTCGCCCTACCGCAGCGTGAAGGAACTCGTCGCCGGCGCCCGGGCCAAGGGCGAGCGCGTGAACTTCGGCACCTTCGGCGCCGGCACGCCGGGGCACTTCGGCGCCGAGGTGTTCGCCGCCGAGGCCGGCCTGAAGATCGAGCCGGTGCACTACCGCGCCACCGGCGACGCCATCACCGCGCTGGTGGCCGGGGACGTGCAGGCCGCCTTCGTGACCACCGCGCTGGCGGCGCCGCAGATCAAGGGGGGCAAGCTGCGCGCCCTGGCGACCACCGGGGCGGCGCGCTCGGCACTGCTGCCGGAGGTGGCGACCATGGCCGAAGCCGGTTTCCCCAAGGTCGACTTCTCCGCCTGGTTCGCGCTGATGGCGCCGGCCGGCACGCCCACGGCCACGCTCGACGCGCTGGGTCAGGCGGCGGTCGCGACCCTGCAGGCACCGGAGGTGCGGCGCGTGCTGCAGGAAGCCGGCTTCACCCTGGCCGGCACGGGCCGCGCCGACAGCGAGCGGATGGTGAGGAGCGAGGCCACGCGCTGGGCGGGCGTGGTGAAGGCGACCGGCTTCAAGGCCGATTGAGCGAACCGCCGCGCCGGGACCGGCCGTGCCGGCCGCGCCGGCGGTCCCTCAGACCGTCGCGCCGGAACTGCGCACCACGGCGCCCCATTTCTCGCTTTCCCGCCGGATCCGCTGCGCGTAGGCGGCCGCGTCGCCCAGCATCGGTTCGGCGCCCTCGATGCCCAGTTTCGACTGGAACGCGGGCGTCGCGGCCACCTGGAGGATCTGCGCGCCGAACCTGTCGATCTCGGCCGCCGGGACCCCCTTGGGCGCCAGGATGCCGTAGGTCAGCGAACTCTCGAAGCCGGCCAGCGGCGCGATGCGCGACGCGGCCACCGTCGGGACGTCGGGCAGCAGCGCGAGGCGATCCGCGCTGGTCACGGCCAGCGCCCGCAGCTTGCCCGCCCTGACCAGCGCCAGCGCGGCCGGGATCACGCTGAAGCTGAAGTCCACCTGCCCGCCGGCCAGGTCGGTGAGCGACGGCGCCGTGCCCTTGTACGGCACGTGCGTCGCCCTGACTCCCAGCATGTGGATGAACATCTCGCCCGTCAGGTGGCCGCCCGTGCCGGCGCCGCTGGAGGCGTAGTTCAACCCGCCGCCGGACCGGCGCAGCGCCTGCGCGAGCTGGCCGACGTCCTGGATCGGCGAGGTCGCCGGCACCACCAGCAGCAGGGCGGACGAAGCGAACATCGCGACCGGCTGCAGGTCCGTCGCGGCGTTGAACTTCAGGTCCTTGTAGAGCACCGGATTGATCGACACCGTGCCGGTGTGGCCCAGCAGCCACGTGCCGCCGTCGGGCGCCGCCCGCAGGACGGCCTCGGTGCCCAGGTTGCCGCCGGCCCCGGGCCGGTTCTCCACCACGACGGCCCGGCCGAAGGTCCGGTCGAGGCCGTCGGCCATCTGGCGCGCGAAGGCGTCGTTGCCGCCGCCGGGGGCGAACGGCACGACGAGGCGGACCGTCGCCTGGCGTGTCTGGCCCCGGGCGGGCAGCGCGGCGACCGCCGAGGCCGCCACGGCGGCACCCAGCCAGCGGCGCCGGGACGTCGGCGCGGCCGGCATGGCCGGGGCGCGCCCTGGAAAGAAACGTTTCATCGGCACCCTCGCGCGTTCAGACCGACCGCCGTCGCCGCGACGCGCCGGCCGGCCGGCGCCGCCACGAACAGCGCGAACAGCTCGCTCTTGAAATGGATGCCCAGCCGGTCGAAGGCACGGGCGCGGTAGGTCTTCACGGTGCACACGCCCAGGCCCATGTCGGCGGCGATGCCGTCGTAGGTGATGCCGCGCAGCAGCCGTTCGAGCACGTCGAGTTCGCGGTCGGTCAGCGCCGGGCAGCGCGCGCGCAAGGCCTCGCGCGGCCCCGGTGGCGGCACCGGCGGCTGCGTCCATTCGACGTGCCGCGCCACGGCCGCGATGAGCGTCGCGGCGATGTCGCCGAAGCGCCCGGCCAGCGAGCCGTCGGCGCCGCGCGCCGCGTCGTGGCGGTAGGCGTTGACCGCCAGCAGCGAGCCGTCGGGCTCGGCGCGCGCGACCGAGACGCGCTCGACCATGCCGTGGCGGCGGTAGATGGCGTCGCGATGCTCGACGTTGGGCGCTTCGTCGGCGCGCATCTGCAGCATCACCGCGCGTCCGGCGACGCCGTCGCGCCGCACCGCCTCGAAGCTCGAATCGCGCAGGTAGAGCTGCCGGTCGCGGTAGATGGAGAAGCATTCGCCGGTGGTGTCGGCCACGCCGTGGCTGGCCGACAGGTGCATCACCGGCGGGCGGTCGCGCCACAGCCGGTACACCGACCACGAGCCGATGCCCAGCACGGGCGACAGGCTGGCGAGCGCGCGGGTGGCGAAGCGCTCCCGCCCGATGGCGTCGACGACGTCGGCCATCGCCGCGTGCGTGCCGGTGCGGTCGGCGTGCTCCAGGCCCCAGGAATTCATGTGCGTGTGTCTCCGGCGCGCGCGCCGGCGCCCCTCGGTCGAGCTTAAGCCGCCGGCCGCCGGCCGCCGACTGGCGCTTACCCTGAAGCCGGCGGTCCGGGCTCAGGTCAGGCGGTAGACGTCGAGCAGCACGCGGCTCGCCTCGCGCGTGCCCCGGGCGATGGCCATGGTCGCGTTGAGGTGCGCCCAGCGCGCCGCGCCGGTGGTGAAGCGGATCAGCGTGCGGAAGAAATAGGCGTCGCCGGCGACCGCCTCGCCGCGCCCGAGCCGCGCCATCACCTCGGCCGGACCGTGGCGCAGGCCGCTGCTGCGGACCTCCACCAGCGCGCCGTCGTCCAGCCGCAGCACGTAGTGGGCCTCGATCTCCAGCACGCCGTCGGCCCGGTTGAGCTGCCAGTCGACGCCGCCCTCGACCAGGCGGCCGTTGAGCTCGGCCCCGCGCACGGTGCCCCCGCCCAGGGGCACGTAGCGGCGCTCGCCGCGCGGCGACGCGCCCAGGCTCGTCAGCGCGCCGACCTCGCAGACGATGCGTGTCATGGGCACCAGCGCGGGCGCGGGAAGGGAGAAGGCGTCGGGATCGGCTCGGTCGTTCATGGCGAAAAGGAAAAGGGGGCGGTGCGGGGACGCGCGGTGGCGGAACGGCCACGATAAGGCGCCCGGTCGCCGGGCGGCGTCCCCCCAGAGGATGACAAGGCGGCACGACCGCCCTGTCAGCTTCTGGGATGACACGTCACGCCGCGCGGCGCGTCACACTCCGTTTCCAGGAATCACGGCAGGAGACGACGCATGAAGGTATTGATCGCGGGAGCCGGCATCGCCGGACTGGTGCTGGCACTGAAGCTGCAGCGCATGGGGGTCGAGGTCGAGGTGTTCGAGACCTCGCGCGAGATCCGCCCGCTGGGCGTGGGCATCAACCTGCTGCCCCACGCGGTGGCGGTGCTCGAATCGATCGGGCTGCGCGACGCGGTGGCCGAGCGCGCCATCGAGACCTCGTCGCTCCGGTATTTCAACAAGTTCGGCCAGCCGGTGTGGAGCGAGCCGCGCGGGCTGGCCGCGGGCTACCCGGTGCCGCAGTTCTCGGTGCACCGGGGCGAGTTCCAGGTGCTGCTCTACCAGACCGCCGTGGCGCGCCTGGGCGCCGGCGCGATCCGGCTGGGCCATGCCTTCGCCGGCTTCACGCAGGACGCCGGCGGCGTGACCGCCACCCTGCGCCGCGAGGACGGCAGCACGGTCGAGGCGCGCGGCGACGTGCTGGTGGGCGCCGACGGCATCCACTCGGCGGTGCGCAAGGCGCTCTATCCGGACGACGCGCCCACGCGCTTCGCCGGCCGCATGCTCTGGCGCGGCGTGACCGAGACCACGCCCTTCCTCGACGGCCGCACCATGTTCATGGCCGGCCACCAGGACCAGAAGTTCGTCTGCTACCCGATCTCCGAGCCCCTGCGTCGCGCGGGCCGCTCGCGCATCAACTGGATCGCCGAGCTGCGCGTGCCGGGCGACACCCCGCCGCGCACCGACTGGAACAAGAAGGTCGACAAGTCCGTCTTCTCCGGTGCCTTCACCGACTGGCGGTGGGACTGGATCGACATCCCGGCGGTGATCGAAGGCGCCGAGGCGGTCTACGAATTCCCGCTGGTGGACCGCGACACCCTCCCCCGCTGGACCTTCGGCCGCGTCACGCTGATGGGCGACGCCGCCCACGCGATGTACCCGATCGGCTCCAACGGCAGCGCGCAGGCCATCGTCGACGCGGCCTATTTCGCGGAATGCCTGGGCCTGCTGCGCGAGAAGCGACTGAGTTCCATCGAACACGCCTTGCTGGAGTACGAGGCCGACCGGCTGCCGAAGACCACCGGCATCGTGCTGCGCAACCGCCTGAACGGGCCGGAGCAGGTGATGCAGGTGGCGGAGGAGCGGGCGCCGGAGGGCTTCGCCGGCCAAGTCCAGGAGGTCATCCCGCAGGCGGAGCTGGAGGAGATCGCGGCGCGCTACAAGCGGGTGGCGGGCTTCGACGTGGAGCGGTTGCGCACGGTCTGAACTGCCGGTCGCGCCGGATCGGAAGTCCGCGCTCGCCGCGTTGCCTCGCGCATCGAAGACGTGTCGCTTCGAACCCGATGATGTCCACGCGCGATGGCGTCGGCCGAGGGTAATTCCCCGAAGGTCGAAGCGATGGCGAACGTTAATCTGATTTGATCAACCGATCCGGCTCCGACGGGAGACAGGTCGACGGAAACGTCGGCTGGATCGACCTACCGAAGACGGAACGACATGCCATTCACATCCCATCGCCCGAGCAGCGCGTTCGTCGCCCTCTGCCTCGTGGCCGCCAGCGCTTCCCTCCTGGCCCAGCCCGCCCCGCTCGCGCCACGGGACGTGCCCGCGAAGACGATTCCCGTGCCGGACACCGTGAGTCCGGCCATGCGGCAGATCATCGCGCAGCCCCTGCGCGCGGGCTGGAACACGCCACCGACGACGGCGGAGGGCTGGAAGCAACTGGCGGAGAGCACGCGGGTGAACGCCCTGCCCAACGTCCAGGCCATGCGCGAGCGGCTGAAGGTGCGTGTCGAGCCCGGCACGATGGCCGGCGTGAAGGTCTACACGGTCACGCCGGAGCGGATCCTGCCGCAGAACCGCGATCGCGTTCTGGTGCAGATCCACGGCGGCTGCTACGTGCTGAACCCGGCGGAGGCGGCGCTGCCGGAGGCGATGCTGATCGCCGCCATCGGCGGCTACCGCGTCATCGCGGTCGACTACCGCATGCCGCCCGAGGCCTATTTTCCGGCCGCGCTCGACGATTCGATGGCCGTGTACAGGGCGGTGATCGCCAGGACCGATCCCAGGCGCGTGGGCCTCATCGGCACGTCGGCAGGCGGCGCACTGGTGCTCGAAATGGGCCTGCGCGCGAAACAGATGGGCATCGCCCTGCCGGGCGCGATCGCCTCCGGCACGCCCATGTCGGACAGCACCAAGACGGGCGACACCTTCCAGACCAATGCCATGCTCGACAACGTGCTGGTGTCGACCGAAGGCTTCTGCGACGCGGCCGCCGCCTTCTACGCCAACGGCCACGACCTGAAGGACCCGCTGATCTCGCCGATCTACGGCGACATGAGCGGCTTCCCGCCGACGATCCTCACTTCCGGAACGCGCGACCTGCTGCTGAGCAACACGGTGCGCGTGCACCGCAAGTTGCGCAACCTCGGCATCGATTCGTTCCTGCAGGTCTACGAAGGCCAATCGCACGCGCAGTACGGACGCGACGACCGCATTCCCGAGGTCCGCGAAGCGTTCAGCGAGATCGGGACGTTCATGAATGCGCATTTGAAGCAGTGATGCGTGCTCGCCGGCCCGAGGGGCGATGGCGGGCCGCCCGATGCCGCGAGGCGCTTGGTCAAGACGACGCCGGACGACCTCACGGCAGCCGGCCGAATCCCGGCCATCGCAGGGCCCGGTCGTCGACGTCGAGGCCGAAACCGAGTCCCAGCAGGTTGAATTCCACACCCTCGTCGCGCGCCACCGTCACGCCGGCCAGCCCCAACGCCGACAGCTGCCAACCGGTGCCGCTGGGCGCGTGGTCGACGAAGGTGGTCGCGCCCAGGTAGTCCTTGCCGATCGCCGTGGGCGGCAGGTCCAGCCGCAGCGCGGGCACCTGCCGCGCGACCCAGGCCACGAAGGTGTTGCTGTTCGGGCCGGGCCAGAGGCGGTAGGACTCGCGCCAGGGATAGGCCGCCACGGCCGCCTCGATCTGCCCGATCATGGCTTCCGCCCGCGCCCCCCGGTGGTCGGCCAGCAGCTGCGGATAGGCGCCGTACCAGAGCATGTCGGGGGCTTCCACGTCGCTGGTGACCATGGCGTCGCCGCCGCGGCGGGCCCGCCAGCCGACGATGTGATAGGTGGTGTAGCGCGGGGCGCCGGCGCGCTTGACGGCGATCCAGGGATGGATGCCGAAGGCCCCGCGCCAGCGCACGATCCGCGCGCCGTAGACCTGCACCACCGCGCCGCGCTCGAGCCCCGGATCGGGTGCCTGTCCGGTGCGCTCCTGACGCGTCAGGTGCCAGGGCGTGCTCAGGTCCAGGTCGCCGAAGATCAGCACGCCGGCCGGGCCCAGCAGCAGCAGCGCGACCAGGCCCAGGAACCGGATCGACCAGCGCGCCCGGCGCGACGCGCGCTGGCGAACCGGAGGCGGTGACGGTGCGTCGGCCATCGCGTCAGTGGGGCCCCGGCAAGGGCTTTGCGCCGGTCGTCCTCATTTGCCCAGCGAGCCGCCCAGCTTGCGCAGGAACCCCTCGCAGGCCTCCAGCTGATCCAGCGCCACGAACTCGTCGGGCTTGTGCGCGTGCTCGATGTGCCCCGGCCCGCAGATGACCGTTGGAATGCCCGCCTGCTGGAACAGGCCGCCCTCGGTGCCGTAGGCCACCTTGCGCGTCTCGCGGTCGTCGGTCAGCGCGCGCACCAGCTGGGTGATGGCCTCCTGCTCGGCCGTCTCCATGCCGGGCGCGGCGGCGGTGTTGGTGATGTCGATGTCGGCCTCGGCGTATTCCCTGCGCATCCGGGGCAGCAGGTCGTCGCGCACGTACTGCTCCACCTGGGCGCGGATGGCGTCGACCGACATCCCCGGCAGGTTGCGGAACTCGTACTGGAACTCGCACAGCTCGGGAATCGTGTTGACCGCGATGCCGCCCTGGATCTGGTTGGTCGTGAGCGTGGTGAAGGGCACGTCGAAGCACTCGTCGTACGGACCGTGGGCGCGGTAGTGGTCGGCGATGTCGCGGATGCGGCAGATCAGGCGGGCCGCGTACTCGATGGCGTTGCAGCCCTGCGGCGTGAGCGACGAGTGCGCCGCCTTGCCGTGGACCCGGCAGCGGAACAGGTTGATGCCCTTGTGGGCCACCACCACCCGCATGCCGGTGGGCTCGCCGACCACGCAGCCCTCGGCGCGCAGGCCGCGCTGCTTGAGTTCGGCCAGCATCACCGGCGCGCCCACGCAACCGACCTCCTCGTCGTAGGAGAACGCCAGATGGATCGGCTTCGCGCGGGGCATGGCCAGGAACTCCGGCACCAGGGCGAGCGAGGTGGCGATGAAACCCTTCATGTCGGCCGAGCCGCGCGCATACAGCCTGCCCTCGCGCTCGTCGATGCGAAACGGGTCGCTCGCCCAGTCCTGGCCGTCGACCGGCACCACGTCGGTGTGTCCGGACAGCACGATCCCGCCGTCGGTGCGCCCGTCGGCCGACGGCAGCGTGGCGAACAGGTTGGCCTTGCGGCCGTCGGGCGACGCGATCACGTCGGCGCGCACGCCGTGGCCGGCCAGGCCCTCGCGCACGGACTCGATCAGGTCCAGGTTGGAATTGCGGCTGGTGGTGTCGAAGGCGACCAGGCGTTCGAGCCATTGACGGGTGTTCATGGTTGGCGCGCTCAAAGCGAAGGAGTCTAGGCCGCCCCCGATGCCGCAGCGCGACGCTTCGGCATTCGTCCGCGCGCATGATCGGCGGCCTCGTTCTTGCACGCGTCCCGCCCTCGACCGTGTCTTCCCCAACTTCGACGAATCCCATGCAAACCAACGCCGTCTCCAAGAAGAAGAGCATCCTCGCCGCCGTCATCGGCAACGCGCTGGAGTGGTACGACTTCCTCGCCTTCGCCTTCATGACGCCCATCGTGGCGAAACTGTTCTTTCCCAACAACCCGGCCGACCCCGACAACAACATCAACCAGATCCTGCTGACCACCGCCGTCTTCGGCGTGGGCTTCTTCATGCGGCCGGTGGGCGGGATCGTGCTGGGCCTCTACGGCGACCGCAAGGGTCGCAAGGCCGCGATGGTGATGGTCACCGGGCTGATGGCGGTGGCGATCGCGCTGATCACCTTCGCGCCCACCTACGCGGCGGTCGGCATCGCCGCGCCGCTGTTCATCGTGCTGGCGCGGCTGCTGCAGGGGTTCGCCGCGGGCGGCGAGTTCGGCACCTCCACCGCGCTGCTCATCGAGATGGCGCCGCCGGGCCGGCGCGGCTTCTACGGCTCTTGGCAGATGACCGGCCAGATGATCGCCCTGCTGCTGGGTGCCGCGGCCGGCACGCTGATCACGGAGGTCTTCACGCAGGCGCAGATCATGGCCTGGGCCTGGCGCCTGCCGTTCGCCTTCGGCCTGCTGATCGTGCCGGTGGCGATCTACATCCGCCGCAACGTCGAGGAGCCCGAGGCCTTCGTCCGGATGAAGGCCGCGCAGGCCGCCGGCACGGTGCGCCAGGCCACGCTCGGGGAGATGCTGAAGAACCACCTGCGCGAGACGCTGGTCGGCATGGGCCTGGTGGTGACGCTCACGGTGTCGATCTACATCACCTTCACCTACCTCACCACGTTCTCCACCGTCACGCTCAAGCTGCCGCTGCGCGACACCTTCCTGGTGCAGATGACCAGCGCCGCCTTCATGATCGTGCTGATGCCGCTGTGGGGCGCGCTGTCCGACCGGGTCGGCCGCCGCCCGCTGATGATCGGCTCGCTCATCGGCTACCTGCTCGTGCTCTACCCGGCGTATTCGTGGCTCACCTCCGAACCGTCGATCATGCGGCTGCTGGTGGCGCAGCTGTCGATCTGCGTGTTCGTCTCGGTCTACTTCGGCGTCTTCAGCACCGTGATCGCCGAACTCTTCCCGGCCAACGTGCGCTCGCTGGGCATGTCCCTGGCCTACAACATCGCCGTGATGATCTTCGGCGGCTTCGCGCAGTTCATCGTGACCTGGCTGATCCGCGCGACCGGCTCGCCGATGGCGCCGGCCTACTACGTGATGTTCGGCGTGGTGGTCGGTCTGGTGGCGGCCTGCTTCATCCGCGACCGCACGCACGACGTCTCGGTGCAGTGACGATCCCGGCGGGCGGCGGCGCCCCGCCATCGCCCGCCGGACCCGCCGGGCCCGCCGATAGCCTGCAGCTATGACAACTTTTGCATTACTAGGTTAAATTCGTCACGAAACCGAACAACCTGGTCGAAGGGCGCATCGTGGAAAAGAAGCTGGTCACCGTCGTCGTGCCGACGCACCTGCCCGAACCCACGGCCCTGGGCAAGATCTCGCTGTCGCAGACCCTCGAAGTCCTCAAGCGGCACGTCATCACGTTCGTCGTGCCGGTCGGGCTGGACACGCGCTGGTACGAGGCCTTCTGCCGCGGCAAGGCCGAAATCCGCTTCGAGCGCTTCGAGTGGCAGGGCCACCGGGAATTCAGCCGGATGATGCTCAGTTCGCGGTTCTACGAGCGCTTCCTGGCCTACGAGTACATGCTGATCTGCCACCTCGACGCCTTCGTCTTCCGCGACGACCTCGAGGCCTGGTGCGCGCGCGGCCACGACTACATCGGCGCGGTGATCTACGACAAGGGCTGGGACGACGGGCTGCCGGTGTCGCCGCGCAAGAAGCTGGTCAACGGCCTGCTGCGCCGGGTCGCCGGCGTCCAGCGGACCGAATACTTCGCCAACGGCGGCTTCGCCCTGAAGCGCATCGCCAGCTTCCACCAGCTGACCCGGCGCTTCCACCGCTACGTCCAGTTCTACCGGACGCTGGCCCGCGTGCGCGGTCGCGGCTTCCTGGAGGACATCTTCGTCATCCGCCACCTGCCGCGCCTGTCGCGCAGCTTCAAGCTGGCGCCACGCGCGGAGGCGGTGCGCTTCGGCGCCGAGTACGTGGACTACGACGAATCGAAGCTGCCCTTCGCCGCCCGCGCGCAGGAGAGCATGCCCTTCGGCATCCACGGCTGGATCCAGTTCCAGCAGGACTACTGGAAGCCGGTGATCCGGCGCTTCGGTCACCTGATCTGACGGCGCGGCCGTGGCTACGATGGAACGTCCCTTCCATCCCGAGCACGAGCCCTTCCCATGACGATCTCCACGACGACCGAGGCGCCCACCGGCGACGCGGTCCTGTTCCCCGGTTTCTCCCGCCACCTCGTCGAGGTCGAGGCGGACGTCCGCATCGCGGCGGTGGTCGGCGGCAACGGACCGCCCCTGCTGCTGCTGCACGGCCATCCGCAGACCCACGCCATCTGGCACAAGGTGGCGCCCGCGCTGGCCCGGCGCTTCACGCTGGTGGCCGCCGACTTGCGCGGCTACGGCGATTCCTCCAAGCCGGCCGGCGCCGGGGATCACGCCAACTACGCGAAGCGGGCCCTGGCCGTCGACCAGGTCGCGCTGATGCGGCACCTGGGCTTCGCGCGCTTCGACGTGCTCGCGCACGATCGCGGCGCGCGCGTCGCGCACCGGCTGGCGCTCGACCACGTGGCCGCCGTGCGGCGCCTGGTGCTGCTGGACATCGCGCCCACGCTGGCGATGTACGAGCAGACCACCGACGCCTTCGCGCGCGCCTACTGGCACTGGTTCTTCCTGATCCAGCCGTCGCCGCTGCCCGAGCGACTGATCGAGGCCGACCCGGCGGCCTACCTGCGCGACGTGATGGGCCGGCGCAGCGCCGGACTGGCGCCCTTCGACCCGCGTGCGCTGGCCGAGTACGCGCGCTGCCTGGCCCTGCCGGGCGCGGCGCACGGCGTCTGCGAGGACTACCGCGCCGCCGCCGGCATCGACCTGGACCACGACCGGGCCGACCGCGACGCCGGCCGGCGCCTGACGGTGCCGCTGCTGGCCCTGTGGGGCGAACAGGGCGTGGTGCACCGATGCTTCCGCCCGCTCGACGAATGGCGCCGGGTGGCCGAATCGGTCGAGGGCGAGGCGCTGCCCTGCGGCCACTACATCGCCGAGGAGGCGCCCGACGTCCTGCTCGCGCGCGTCATGCCCTTCCTGGACCGCCCGCTCGACTGACGCCGGGCGACCCGGGCGCACCGCCGATCTGACGGCGCCGTCCGGCAGCGGGCGCGCCGCGCCGGTGCGCACAATGAAACGGCATTCCCGCCCATCAACCGGTGCGCCCGCGCCCCAGGAGAACCGCCATGTCCAACCACGTCTACAAGCTGCTCGAACTCACCGGGTCCTCGCCCACCGGCATCGAGGACGCGGTCCAGACCGCGCTGGCCAAGGCCAGCGAATCGGTGCGCAACATCCACTGGTTCGAGGTGGTCGAGACGCGCGGACACGTCGAGGACGGCAAGGTCGCGCACTGGCAGGTCACGATCAAGGCCGGCTTCACGCTGGAGGACTGAGGCCGGGCGCCGCCCGGCGCGTCAACCCGGCTCGCGCGGTTTCCAGAACCCCCGCATCGCCGCCAGCCGGGAATCGCGCTCGGTGGTCAGGTACATCGACGTGGTTCCCACCGAGGCATGGCCCAGGTTGTTCTGCACCACCTGGATCGGCACCGGCGTCTGGCCCTCGCGCCCCTGCAGCGCGTGCGAGCCGTGCGAATGGCGCAGCCAGTGCGTGCTGGCGCGGCGCAGCTGCTGCGCGTCGGCGCCGTCGAGCCCGTCGGCGGCGCGGGTCACGAAGACCTTGATCGCCTGGTAGAGCCCCGACGCCGACCATGGCTGCGGCGCCTCCAGCGCCGGATCGAAGCGCGCCAGCACCTGGATGGCCTGATTGCTCACGGCGTCGACCTGCCGGTCGAACCCATGCCGCGCGAGTTCGTCGCACAGTTCGTCGACCAGTTCCGCCGGCACCGGCACCTGCCGGCTGCGCCCGCCCTTGCCGATCACCGACAGCAGCCAGTCGCGCGCCAGCGCGCCGTCGGCGGCGCGGTACTCGACCTGCTCCAGGTCGCCGCAGGTCACGCGGGTGATCTCCGCCAGCCGCAGCCCGGTGGCGTAGAGCCAGCGCATGGCGCGGCGCAGGCGGCGCCCGACCTCGGTGTCGGCGTGGTCCTGCAGCAGCGCGTCGAGGTGGTCCCACTGCGCGAAGCTCAGCGTGCGGTTGGAACCCAGCGGACGCTGCGGGTTGGGCGGCAGCGCGACGGCCGCGAACGGGTTGCCCATCACGTAGCTCTGGCTCATCAGGAAGGCGTAGAGGCTGCGCAGGATGGTGATGGCCTGGCGCAGCGCGGTGGCCGTGAGCGGGCCCTCGAGGGGCCGCCACATCGACGACCAGCGCTGGCGGTGGCGCGGCCCGCACCAGGCCGCGGGCGGCGCGGCCAGGAAGGCGCGGTACGCCGTCGCGTCCTCCACCGACAGCGACGACATCGCCTTGCCGCGCTCCAGGATCGCCCACAGCAGCAGGCGCTCGGCCTCCTTGCGGTAGGAGCGCTGGGTCGACGACAGGCCATCGCCCTCGACGTCGCCGGCGCGCTTGGACGCCAGCCAGGCGCCGATGGCCTCGTGGTCGTTGCCAGCCATCAGCAGGCACTTGTCGTGCGGCGCGCGGTATTTGCCCTGGCTGCCGTCGAGCGCGGCGGGCAGCACGAACTTCTCGTACGGGACGATCGAGGTCGCCGCCGGCACCACCGCCGCCAGCGCCGCCGGGCTGAGCTGGCTGCGCCGCTGGCCGACGTGCGAACCCACGCGCAGGCCCAGCACCTCCTCGTTGGCGTGCAGCCAGTCGAGGATGCGCGCGGCCTTGAGCTCGCCCACGCCCGGCACCTGCACCCACCAGCGTGCGCCGATGCCGTTGATGCGCTCGACCAGCGCGAACAGCGTGGGCACGCCGGCGCGCTCCAGCCGACCGGCCAGGGACGGGTTCAGCCAGGCGCCGACGCCGTCGCCCGGGCGCGGGTCCTGGGCGACCAGGGCCTGCAGCCAGCGCAGGGCTTCCAGCTGCCGCTCGATGACGCGCGCGCGCCGCGACGGCGCCGAACCGCCCGGCGCCACATGGGCGGCCTGGTACGCCGCGATCTGCTCGGCCTCTGGAAAATCCTCCAGGCCCCGCGCGGCGGCGAATTCCTCGAGGCTCGGCAGCGCGGTCGTGGCGCCGAAGCGGTCCGCGTCGAGCAGGATCAGGCGCGCCGTCCCGGGCTTCTGCTCGCGGCGCGCGGCGGCGGCGAACTCGTCGCGGATCCAGGCGATCGTGCGGCGCACGTTGCGCAGGTCGGTGTGCTCGCCTTCCAGGCGCAGGTAGCGGTTCCAGCTCGCGCGCTCGTCGAGTCCCTGCGCGAGCGCGCGCATGAAGGCGAAGTGGGCGTTGTGGAGCTTGCGCGGGGGACGTTTCTTCATGGGCTCGGGCGGTCGATGCGGTCGGCGGACCCGGGCGGACCCGGGCCGACGTCCATTCTCGCGCGCCCGCGCCGCGCGCGTGGCCGCGGCCCGCCGGGCGCCCGGCGCCGGCAGGGCGATCAGCCCACGGACGGGCCGTCCGGCGCCCGGACCACCGGTGCGGCGCCGGCGAGTTCCTCGCGCAGCAGCCGCGCCGCGGCCACCATGCGCCCGAGCGCCGCCTCGGTCTCGGGCCAGCCGCGCGTCTTCAGGCCGCAATCGGGATTGACCCACAGCCGCTCGATTGGCACCACGGCGGCGGCCTTGCGCATCAGGCGCACCATGGCCTCGATCGTGGGCACGCGCGGCGAATGGATGTCGTAGACGCCCGGGCCGATCTCGTTGGGATAGGCGAAGTCGCCGAAGCCGCGCAGCAGCGCCATGTCCGAACGGCTGGTCTCGATGGTGATGACGTCGGCGTCCATGGCGGCGATCTCCGGCAGGATGTCGTTGAACTCCGAGTAGCACATGTGCGTATGGATCTGCGTCGCGTCGCCCACGCCCGAGGCGCTGATGCGGAAGGCGCGCGTCGCGCCCGCCAGGTGGTCGCGCCAGCCGGCGCGGCGCAGCGGCAGGCCCTCGCGCAGCGCCGGCTCGTCGATCTGCACGATGCCGATCCCCGCCGCCTCGAGGTCGACGACCTCGTCGCGGATCGCCCAGGCGATCTGCTCGGTGGTGACGGCGCGCGGCTGGTCGTCGCGCACGAAGGACCACTGCAGGATCGTCACCGGCCCGGTCAGCATGCCTTTCACGGGCAATGGCGTGAGGCTCTGGGCGTAGGCGGCCCACGCCACCGTCATGGCCGCCGGGCGCGCCACGTCGCCGAAGATCACCGGCGGCTTGACGCAACGCGAGCCATACGACTGCACCCATCCGTGGCGCGTGAAGGCGAAGCCGTCGAGCCGCTCGCCGAAGTACTCGACCATGTCGTTGCGCTCCGCCTCGCCGTGCACCAGCACGTCCAGGCCGAGGGCTTCCTGGCGGCGCACGACGCGCTCGATCTCGGCGCGCATCGCGCAGCGGTAGGCGTCGGCGTCGAGTTCGCCGCGCCGGTGGGCGGCGCGCGCGGCGCGGATGGCGAAGGTCTGAGGGAACGAGCCGATGGTGGTGGTGGGCAGCGGCGGCAGCGCGAAGCGCGCGCGTTGCAGCGTCCGCCGCCGCGCGAAGGCGGCGCCGCGCCGGTCGTCTCCCGCCACCCGGCGCGCCAGGCGCAGGGCGACATCGGCGCGGTGCACGCGCGGGCTCGCGCGCCGCGCCACGACGGCCGCGCGGGCGGCCGCCAGCGCGTCGGCCACCGTGTCGCCGGCGCCGTCGAGCACGGCACGCAACACGCGCAGCTCGTCGAGCTTCTCCTGCGCGAAGGCCAGCCACGAGCGCACGTCGGCGTCCAGCGTGGTCTCCGCCGCCAGGCCGAAGGGCACGTGCAGCAGCGAGCACGACGGCGCCAGCCACAGTTCGCCCCGGTGCTTCGCCACCACCGGCGCCAGGCGCGCCAGGGCGGCGTCGGGGTCGGTGCGCCAGACGTTGCGGCCGTCGACGATGCCCACCGAAAGCACCTTGTAGCCCGACAGCCAGTCCGCCACGCCGACCAGATCCTCGGGCGCGCGCACCGCGTCCACGTGCAGGCCGGCCACGGGCAGCTGGCAGGCCAGGCGGATGTTGTCGGCCAGCGGCGAGAAATACGTGGCCAGCAGCAGCTTCGGCGCGCTGCGGGCGAGCTGCCAGTAGCTGCGCTCGAACGCGTTGCGCCAGGCATCGGGCAGGTCCAGGCCGAGGATCGGCTCGTCGATCTGCACCCATTCCACGCCCATCGACTTCAGGCGCGCGAGCACCTGCTCGTACACCGGCAGCAGCGCGTCGAGGAGCGAGAAGCGATCGAAGCCCGGCGCCTTCTCCTTGCCCAGCCACAGGAAGGTGAGCGGCCCGGTCAGCACCGCCTTGACGGGATGGCCGAGCGCCTGCGCCTGCGCGACCTCGTCGAACAGCCGCGTCGAGGCGAGGCCGAAACGCGTGTGCGCCGTGAACTCCGGCACCAGGTAGTGGTAGTTGGTGTCGAACCACTTGGTCATCTCCAGCGCCGGCGTGCCGGCGCCGCCGTGCGCGCAGCCTTCGTGGCCCGGCGCGAACGCCGGGGCCTCGCCGGTCACGCCGCGCGCCATCGTGAAACAGCGCGCGAGCGCCGGCTCGGCCGCGAAGTCGAAGCGCGCCGGCTCGCAGCCCAGCAGCTGGATGTGGTCGACCACGTGGTCATAGAAGGCGAAATCGCCCACCGTCACGCAGTCCAGGCCGGCATCGCGCTGGACGCGCCAATGGGCCGCGCGCAAGCTGGCGCCGACGGCCTCGAGTCCGGCGGCGTCGAGTTCGCCGCGCCAGTGCGCCTCGAGGGCGAACTTCAGTTCGCGGTGGGCGCCCATGCGCGGGAAACCGAGGGTGTGGATGCGTGTCATGCGGCGATCATCCCGTCGCCTCATCTATTATTCAAACGAAACCTTTTGCCGCTCAACCTGAATATTTTTCATGGACTCGTCGATCATCGAAGTGCGCCACCTGCGCACCCTCGCCGCCTTGCGCGACACCGGCAGCCTGGTGCGCGCGGCGCAGCTGCTGCACCTCACGCAATCCGCGCTGTCGCACCAGATCAAGCTGCTGGAGGACCACTTCGCCACGGCGCTGTTCGAGCGCAAGTCCGTGCCGCCGCGCTTCAGCGTCGCGGGATCGCGGCTGCTCGCGCTCGCCGACGCCGTCCTGCCGCTGGTGGGCGAGGCCGGGCGCGACCTCGCGCGCCTGTCGGCCATGCGTGCCGGCCAGCTGCGCATCGTGGTCGAGTGCCACACCTGCTTCGACTGGCTGATGCCGGCGATGGACGCCTTCCGCCAGCGCTGGCCGGAGATCGAACTGGACATCGTCTCGGGCTTCCACCCCGACCCGATCGCGCTGGTGCTGCAGGACCGCGCCGAGGTCGCCATCGTCTCGGAACGGGATGCGGCCGAGCCGGTCGACCACCATGCCCTGTTCCGGTTCGAGATCGTGGCGCTGCTTGCCAACGACCATCCGCTGGCGGCGCGGTCGCACCTGGAGGCCCGCGACTTCGCCGACCAGACGCTCATCACCTATCCCGTGCCCGACGACATGCTAGACATCGTGCGGCAGGTGCTGCAGCCCGCCAACGTGGCGCCCGCGCACCGGCGCACGACCGAGCTGACGGTCGGCATGCTGCAGCTGGTGGCGAGCGGGCGCGGCATCGCCACGCTGCCGCTGTGGGCGGTGCAGGGCTACCTGCAGCGCGGCTACGTGACGGCGCGGCCGGTCGGCGGCGCGGGCCTCGCGGGCGAGCTGCACATGGCCTGTTCGGCGGCGACGTCGGCGCAGCCCTGGCTGCGCGACTTCGTGCAGATCACGCGCGAGACCTGCATCCGGGGGCTGCCGGGCATCGACCTGCTGTGACCCGGCCCCGGCCGGCTGATGGGAACGCGGCGCTCAACCGCCGGACGTCCCGGGCTCCACGGTCACGCTCGAGTCGCAGCCCCGTCCGGCCGCGACGAAGCGCATGGCCAGCCGCGCCAGCAGCGGCGCCGCGCCACGCAGCGCATGCGGCAGCCAGTCCGCCGGCGCGCTGATCAGCCCGCAGCGGTAGCGCCCATCGACCGGCGACCACGCGAGCGCCGCGCAGGCGCCATGGCGGCGCCGGCTCGCCAGCACGCCCACCGGGCACGGCTCGCTCGCGCAGCACACGCCGCAGCCGTTGCACGGCCGGCCCTCCGCAGGCTTCGGGGGCGCGTCGGGATGGATGAGGATGACCTGGGACGACATGCGGCGATCATGGCGCGTCCGGCGCGTCGGCGAACCCGGAACAACACCGTGCGAAGGCCCCAGTTCCACACCTGGGCCACGCCCGTGCGCCACGCGCCACGCCATGCATAGACTCGCCGGACCCCACGCCGACCGCTCCACCCATGATCGTCCGACCCCGTCCCCACTGGCTGCGCATGCTGTTCGTCTGGCGCGGCTCGATCCTGCGCGACATCGCGCCCCAGCTGCTGGGCATGACCGCGTTCGCCGTCGTCGTGACCGCGCTGCACGGCCGCCTGTTCGAGTGGAAGATCCCGCTGAACTTCGTGCCGTTCTCGCTGATCGGGCTGACGCTGGCGATCTTCCTGGGCTTTCGCAACAACACCAGCTACGCACGCTACTGGGAGGCGCGCGTGCTGTGGGGCGGCGTGCTCAACGACACGCGCACGCTGGTGCGCCAGGCGCTCACGCTGACGGATTCGCCGGACGATGCCGCCGTGCTCGCCGCGCGCCTGACCGCGTTCGTCCATGCCTTGCGCCACCAGTTGCGCCGCACCGATCCGTCCGCCGACTTCGCGCGCCTGCTGACGCCGGCGGAGTGCGCCCGGCTGAAGCCGGCGCGATGGAAGCCGGCCGTGCTGCTGCTCATGGCGGGCGAGTGGCTGGGCGGGCAGTGCCGCGCGGGCCGGCTCGCGCCGCCGCTGGTGCAGGCCATGGAACTGCCGCTGGGCCGGCTGACCGACGCCCTGGGCGGCTGCGAACGCATCGCCGGCACGCCCATCCCGTTCACCTACGCGGTCATCATCCACCGCACGATCTACCTCTACTGCGTGCTGCTGCCCTTCGGGCTGGTCGATGCCATCGGCGTGACGACGCCGGTGATCGTGGCCTTCATCGCCTACACCTTCTTCGCGCTGGAGGCGCTGGGCGCGGAGATCGAGGAGCCGTTCGGGCTGCAGCCCAACGACCTCGCGCTCGATGCCATGTCGGCCATGATCGAAGGCACGCTGCGGGAGATGACGGGGCTGCCGCCGCTGCCCGTCGCACCGGGCACCGCGGCCGACGCGTTCATCCAGACCTGAGCCGGGGCCGGGTCCACGGGACGGCGGGCGGGTCCGTCGGCGCGCCTCGCCGCCCCGGCACCGTTTCCCGCCGACGCCGGCTGCCTCCCGGGGACCACGCGCCCGCCCGCGCGGCCGGCGGACCATCGTCCGCATGGACTTTTCGAACTGGTTCCCCGATTCCCTGAACTTCATCGACGTCCTGCTCGCGGTGATCGTCCTCCTGGGCATCGCCTCCGGACGCCGCGACGGCTTCGTGTCGGGCCTGCTCTCGCTGGCGACCCTGGCGGCGGGCCTGGTGCTGGCGCTGGCGTTCCATGCGCCGCTGGCCGGCTGGCTGGCCGGACGGGCGTTCGTCCACGACCCGTGGGCCGCGCCCGCGGCCTTCGGCATCGTGCTGCTGGCGGCGTCGCTCGTGCTCGGCGCCCTGGCCCGGGCGGTGATGCGGCACTTGCCCTACCGCATCCACACCCACGCGGTGAACCGGTGGCTGGGCGTGCTGCCCGGCGCCGTGACCGGTGCGATCCACGCGGCGGTGGTCGCGGTCGTGCTCCAGGCCTGGCCGCTGTCCGAGCGCATCGACGCGGAGGTGCGCGCCAGCACGCTCGCCGAGCGGCTCGCCCAGCCGGCCGAAATGCTCGAAGCCCGACTCCGTCCGATCTTCGAGCCGGCCGTGCAGCGCACGATGCGCGGCCTGACGGTCGCGCCGGGTTCGCAGGAATCGGTGAAGCTGCCGTTCTCGGTGGCCACCGCCCGGCCGCGTCCCGACCTCGAGGCGGCGATGCTGGTGCTGGTGAACGCGGAACGCGCGAAGGCGGGGTTGCCGGCGCTGCAGGCCGATCCGCAGGCCCTGGAGACGGCGCGGGCGCATTCGCAGGACATGTTCGCCCGGGGCTATTTCTCGCACGCCACGCCCGAAGGTGCGAGCCCTTTCGACCGGATGCGCGCGAACGGCCTGCGCTTCCGGACGGCGGGCGAGAACCTCGCCCTCGCGCCGACCCTGCCGATGGCCCATCAGGGGCTCATGGATTCGCCGGGGCACCGGGCGAACATCCTTCAGCCGGCTTTCGGGCGCCTCGCGATCGGCGTCCTGGACGGTGGACGACGCGGGCTGATGGTCACGCAGACCTTCCGCAACTGATGACGCTGGCCGGGGCGCGTCATCATCGGACCCGGTTCATCCTGGGCTGTCCGCCGACATGGCGCTGCGCGAGGCTGCGCGAGATTCACCTTTTCATTCGAAAGGCGCTTCAATGACGGTCCAGTACGTGGTGTCGATTTCCGGTCAATTGCTCTATTTCGACGCGGCGCGCCAATCGGCGCCGGCGTTCCCGCACGATGCGGAAGATCCGGACGCCAAGCCGGCGCTCAAATTGATTCCGCCGGAAGAAAAGCCCGCCGCGCAGCCCGAATGGGACGAGGCACTTTCGGAATTCACGGCGGAGCAGCGACAATCCGCGGAAATCAGCGAAGTGCTCGACCATTGAACCGGGCGGGTCCGCACGGTCGACCGCTCAACGCATCGGCAGGGGCTGGCGGGATTCGAGCGGTTGCCACGTGCTGGCTTCACGCACCAGGCGGCGCGAATGCTTCAGGCGCTGCGCGATGGCGCAGTCCAGCGGCGAAGGCTTGAGCAGCGAACGACCCCATGCGAGGCAACTGCGAAGCGAACGGCGGGTCAAATTCGGGTACTGATACATAACGTTCCAAAACGTGAAGTTTGAAACAATTTAGTTTCAAATCTTTCAGAATGATGTCAGCCGAGACCGCGTCTTCGGCCAACGGGTCGATGGATGGTTAGGACGCGTCCATCACGGCTTCCACGGTGCGGCTGAGCATCTGGATGTCGAACGGCTTGCGCAGCACGATCGCCCCGGACACCCCGTCGAGCGCGAGGGTGTCGGAATAGCCGCTCACGAACACGATCGGCAGTCCGGGATGGCGCGCCTGCGCGATGCGCGCGACCTCGGCCCCGTTGAGCCCGGGCATCAGGAAGTCGATCACGGCGAGCGACGGCACGAAATCCTCGATGCGCTGCAGGCCGGACTCGCCGTCGGCGGCTTCGCTCACGAGGTAGCCCGCGTCGCGCAGTCCCTGGACGATCACGTCGCGCACACCGTCGTCGTCGTCGATCACCACGATGCGCCGCTGCGCGCAGACCGGTCGCGCCACCGACGTGCCGTGGGAATCGGCGGCCGCCTCGGTCACGGGCGCGGTCGACGGAAACCGCATGTCGATGGTCGTGCCGACGCCCACCTCGCTCTGGATCGTGAATTCGCCACCGCACTGGACGACGAAGCCGTAGACCTGGGCCAGGCCCAGGCCGGTGCCCTTGCCTTTTTCCTTGGTGGTGAAGAACGGCTCGGCGGCGCGCGCCAGGACGTCCGGGGTCATGCCGCGACCGCCATCGGACACGCGCACGCGCACGCAGGACTCGCCGTTCGAGGTCATCTGCGAGCGCTCGCAACGGATGCCGATCACGCCTCCGTCGGGCATGGCGTCCTTCGAATTCAGCGCCAGGTTGAGCAGCGAGAGTTCGAGCTGGTCGGCGTCGCACAGGGCCCAGGCGTCGGGCGCGTCGAGCTGAAGGCGCAGGGTGACGGCCGGGCCGAGCGAGCTGCCGATGAGTTCGCGGGCGCCCGCCAGCACCGGCCCCATGGCGGTCGGCCGGATGGACAGCTTCTGGCTGCGCGAGAAGGCCAGCAGCTGCTGGGTCACCTTGGCGCCCTTGGCCACCGCGTTGGACAGGTTGAGCGTGTACTTGGCCAGCGGATCTTCCGGCGGCATCTTGCGCTTGAGCAGCTGCACGTTGCCGCTGATGGTCATCAGCAGGTTGTTGAAGTCGTGCGCGATGCCGCCGGTGAGGTGACCGACGGCCTCCATGCGCTGCGCCCGGTACATCGCGGCCTCGGCGCGGGCGCGCTCGGTGCTCTCGGCCTGGAGCTGGCGCGACTGGTCGAGCAATTGCTGCTGGGCGAGGTGCATCACCGCCGCCAGGGCTTCGGTGCTCGACTTGCGCTCGTCGTCCAATGCGATCTGGCCCCGGCCGTCCTTGAGCACCAGCAGGGCCATCGGGATGACCGTGACGATCACGAACAGCGCCATGGCCGCGTCGACGTCCAGCCGGTCGAGGTGGACGGCCCGCACCAGCACCCAGCCCACGACCGGCGGCACGAGCATGAAGCCCAGCTGTCGCCGCGCCGCGCCGCCGGCCGCATAGGACGACGCCACCACCGCCGACCAGCCCAGTTCGGGGCGCAGCACCAGCGACGCGATCGACAGCACGAAGATCGCCACGGCCGTCTGCACCGCCATGTGGCTGAACCCCTTCAGCGCGGAGAACTCCTGGACGCCATAGGCATGGCCGAGCAGCGCCATGGCCGAGAGCACCACGCCCACGCCCGCGCTCAGGTCGGCGACGACCGAGCGGCCGCTGAACAGCACCGACACCGCGATGCCGAGCATGGCGAGCGCGGTCGCGCTCGACATGCCCGCCGTGGGCACGGAGAGGTGGGAGACGTGCGCCGCGATCATTGCGCCCAGCCGGTCCCGGTCGTACAGGACGTGGCTCGCCAGCACCAGCACCGCCAGCACCCCCACCAGGGCCGCCAGCGTCACCCCCGACGGACGGCGGCCGGTGCCGCTGGCCAGCAGCGACGTGGCGAGCAGGACGATGCCCAGGGTGGCGATGGCCGAGATCGCCGGATCGCCCGGCCGGAGGGCGACCAGCACCGGCACGTCGAACACATGGCCGGCGAATGCCAGCACGCCGATGACCAATGCAATGCCTGAAAAGGCATGAACGAATTTCATAGACGCAAACAAACGGCTTTGTAAATTAAAACTAAAGATCAAACTCAATTGCCAATCGCCGCACCCATCGTGCCGAGGCGACCCCGATGGAGGTCATCCTATCGTCTGAAATGATCGATTTCCGCAATTTCGATTGAACCAATGGTCTCAATTCAAAGCGTGATTTCTTTAGCTAATACTTAATAGTTCCTTAACGATGACGGGTCTTGTCGCACGCCCGACACCCGCCGTGATGCCGCCGCCGGGGCGCTCGATGGCGACGGCCGGCGCGGGAGCGGACGGGGTCTCAGTCGTTCCAGCCGAACACGAACCGCGCGCGGAAGCGGGTCGACGCGACGAGCCGCGCGTTGGGCTCGTCGGTCGAGGCCACCCAGTCGAGCGCCTGCTGGCGGCTGCGGCCGAACTGCTCGTGGCGCCGCGCGAGCCGGTCCGCGCGCAGGGTGTCGTCGACGTCGACATACCAGACGTCGTCGAGCAGGGGCGCGACGCCCTCCCAGCCGCCGCCGTCGAGCAGCAGGTAATTGCCCTCGGTGATCACCAGCCGCGTCTGCGGCAGCACGGCGATCGCGCCGGCCACGGGTTCCTCGATCTCGCGCCGGAACTCGGGCGCGTAGACGATGCCCGGCGGCGACGCGTCGCGCAGTCGCGCCAGCAGCGCGACATAGCCGGCGCTGTCGAAGGTGTCGGGAGCGCCCTTGCGGCCCGCGCGGCCCAGGCGCTGGAGTTCGACGTTCGCCAGGTGGAAGCCGTCCATCGGCACGACCTGCGCGACCCCGGGAAAGGCCTGCTGCAGGGCCAGGGCCAGGGTCGACTTGCCGGCGCCCGGCGCGCCCACCAGGCCCAGCAGCTTGCGCCGCCCGTCCCGCAGGAGGTCGCGCACGCGCGCGAGGTGGGCCGGCGCGAGAGTCGGCGCGAGGGAAGGTCGGGGCGTGGTCATGAGGCGGGTTCTCGGTCGGGGGATCGGGCCGATTCTCGATCCTCGTTCCCCGGACGGACCTGACCAAGCGCCGCCACTCGACATCACCACCCCCCGGCTCCGGCCCGTACAGGGGCGAAGGGTTCCCGGACGACGTTCGCCGATCACGGCCGCCACCCGCAGCGCGCCGGATGTCGCCTGCGGCGTCGCCGGCCCCGGGATCTCCACGGCCGCGTCGATCGGGCCGCCGCGCAGGGCCGTGAACACCGCCCGAGCGCCGTCGAAGGCCCGGGCCGAAGCGAGCGAGCCGATGGCGGCAGAGCCGCCGCCGGCGCTCTGGCTGTCGCGCCGCCTTGCGATGGCGACGGGCGGACCGCCGATCCCTCGCCCCCACGGGGCCTTGGCAGCGCCGGGAGCGGCCGCGCGGGATCGTTGAGAAAATGTGAAGTTCGGTAAAGATGGCGCCGCCCGTGGCGTCGTCCGGACCCGTCGCGACAATGCCGTCCGACACTTCGGCCTCTTTCCTCCCCATCCGCTCACCGCGATGCCCATGCCCCACTCCGTCCGCTCCGCATTGCTGCGACCGTTCTCCCGGGGCGCCCGGTGCGGGATCGCCGCCTGCCTGATCGCCGGGCTCGCCGCGACGGGATGCTCCCGTGGCGACAGCGGCAAGACCGCCGCCGCGCCGGCCCCCCGGGAGGTCGGCGTGGTCACCCTGAAGCCGGAACGCCTGTCGTTCAACACCGAACTCTCCGGCCGCACGGTGGCGCCGGTCATCGCCGAGATCCGGCCGCAGGTGGGCGGCATCGTGCAGAAGCGGCTGTTCAGCGAAGGCTCGCTGGTCAAGGCCGGCCAGGCGCTCTACCAGCTCGACCCGGCGCCGTTCCAGGCCAGCTACGCCAGCGCGCAGGCCAACGTGCGCAAGGCCGAGTCCACGGCCGCGACGGCGCGCACGGTGGCCCAGCGCAACGCCGAACTGGTGAAGATCGACGCCATCAGCCAGCAGGTCAACGAGTCGACCCTGGCGGCGGCGCAGCAGGCCGCGGCGGACGTGGCCGTGGCGCGGGCGGCCGAGCAGACCGCGCGCATCAACCTGGGCTACACGCGGATCAACTCGCCCATCACCGGCTGGGTCGAACTCTCCACCGTGACGCCCGGCGCGCTGGTCACGGCCAACCAGACGACCGCGCTGACCACCGTGCAGCAGCTCGACCCGGTGTACGTGCACGTCACGCAATCCAGCGCCGAGCTGCTGCGCCTGAAGCGCGACCTCGCCGAGGGCCGGCTGCAGCGCGGCGACGCCGACGACGCGCCGATCCGCCTGCTGCTGGAGGACGGCACCACCTACCCGCACCCCGGCCGGCTGACCTTCGCCGGCGTCACCGTGGACGCCAACACCGGCAGCGTGACGCTGCGCGCGGTGGTGCCCAACCCCGATCGCCTGCTGATGCCCGGCATGTACGTGCGCGCCGTGCTGCAGGAGGGCGTGAACGAGGCCGCGCTGCTGGTGCCGCAGCAGGCCGTGACGCGCGCGCCCGACGGCAGCGCCTCCACGCTGGTGGTCGGCGCGGACGACAAGGTGGCGCGCCGGCCGATCAAGGTCGGCCGCGCGGTGGGCAACCGCTGGCAGCTGCTCGACGGCCTGGCGGCGGGCGACCGCGTGCTGGTCGAGGGCTCGCAGCGTGCCCGCGTCGGCGACACCGTGCGGGCCACCGAGGTCGCCGCCAATCCGGGCGCGGCGAAACCGGCCGCGCCGGCCGCCTCGGCCGCCCAGGCGCCCGGCCCGGTGGCCATGCGCTGAGGACCCGGCGCCATGGCACGCTTCTTCATCGACCGACCCATCTTCGCCTGGGTCCTGTCCATCATCGTGATGCTCGCCGGGCTGATGTCGATCCGCTCGCTGCCGCTGGAGCAGTACCCCGACATCGCCCCGCCGCGCGTCTCCATCAACGCCACCTACACCGGCGCCTCGGCCAAGACGGTGGAGGACTCGGTCACGCAGGTGATCGAGCAGCAGATGACCGGGCTGGACAACCTGCTCTACCTGCAGGGCACCAGCAACGCCTCGGGCATCTCGCGCACGCAGCTCACCTTCAACGCCGGCACCGACATCGACGTGGCGCAGATGCAGGTGCAGAACAAGCTCCAGCAGGCGATGTCGCGGCTGCCGCAGGCGGTGCAGAGCCGCGGGGTCACGGTCACCAAGGGTGGCAACGACTTCCTGATGATCGTCTCGCTCTACTCGGGCGACGGCAGCGCCGACGCGGTCGACGTCGGCGACTACATCACCAGCAACCTGGTCGACGTCGTCAGCCGCATCGACGGCGTGGGCGAGGTGCAGACGCTGGGCACCGGCTACGCCATGCGCATCTGGCTGGACCCCGACCGGCTGCGCAAGTACGCGCTGATGCCCTCGGACGTGAACACGGCGCTGCTCGCGCAGAACGCCCAGGTCTCCGCCGGCCAGCTCGGCGCCCTGCCCGCCGTGCAGCAGCAGCAGCTCAACGCGACCATCACCGCGCGCAGCAAGCTGCGCACCGTCGACCAGTTCAAGGCCGTGGTGCTGCGCGCCACGGCCGACGGCGCGGTGGTGCGGCTGCAGGACGTGGCGCGCGTCGAGCTCGGCGCCGAGAACCTGACGGTGCGCTCGCTGCTCAACGGCCGCCCCGGCGCCGGCATGGGCGTGGTGCTGGCCGACGGCGCCAACGCGGTGCGGGTGGCCGAGGCGGTCAACGCCAAGATCGCCGAGCTCAAGCCGCTGTTCCCCAACCAGATGGAGAGCTTCGTCAGCTACGACACCACGCCCTTCGTGAGCGCGTCGATCGACGAGGTGATCAAGGCGCTGCTGGAGGCGATGCTGCTGGTGGTGGTGGTGATGTACGTGTTCCTGCAGAACTTCCGCGCCACGCTGATCCCGGCCATCGCGGTGCCGGTGGTGCTGCTGGGCACGTTCGGCGTGCTGTCGGTGTTCGGCTACTCCATCAACACGCTCACCATGTTCGGCATGGTGCTGGCCATCGGCCTGCTCGTGGACGACGCCATCGTGGTGGTGGAGAACGTCGAGCGCGTGATGAGCGAGGAAGGCCTCTCGCCCAAGGAGGCGACCCGCAAGTCGATGGACGAGATCACGCCCGCGCTGGTGGGCATCGCGCTGGTGCTGTCGGCGGTGTTCATCCCGATGGCGTTCTTCGGCGGCTCGACCGGCGTCATCTACCGCCAGTTCTCCATCACCATCGTCTCGGCCATGGTGCTGTCGGTGCTGGTCGCGCTGACGCTCACCCCGGCGCTGTGCGCGACGCTGCTCAAGCCGGTCGGGAAGGGCGCGCACGCGCCCCACGGCGCGCCGCGCAAGGGCCCGCTGGGCTGGGTCGACCGCTTCTTCGCGGGCTTCAACCGCCGCTTCGACCGCACGGCCGACCGCTACCAGGGCTTCGTGGGCGCCATCGTGCGGCGCGGCAAGCGCAGCCTGCTGGTCTACCTGGCGATCTGCGCGGCGATGGCGGTGATGTTCCTGCGCCTGCCGACCTCGTTCCTGCCCGACGAGGACCAGGGCTTCGTGCAGGTGCAGATCACGCTGCCGCCGGGCTCGTCGAACGCGCGGCTGCAGCCGATCCTCAGCCAGGTGCAGACCTACTTCGCCAGCCAGCCCGACGTCGTGAGCGTGAACCTGCTGACCGGCCAGAACGGCGACCAGAGCTCGGCGCGCGCCTTCGTGCTGCTCAAGCCGTGGGCCGAGCGCAAGGGCGCCGAGCATTCCGCCGCGGCCATCGCGCGGCGCGGCAGCAGGGACCTCGCGACGGTCCGCGACGCGCGCATCTTCGTCGTGCTGCCGCCGGCCGTGCGCGGGCTGGGCGCCAACGCGGGCTTCAACTTCTTCCTCAAGGACCAGAACGGCCTGGGCCACGAGGCCCTGGTGAAGGCACGCGACCAGGCGCTGCAGCTGCTCGGCCAGCGCCCGGAGATGGTCAACGTGCGCAGCAACAACCTCGAGGACACGCCGGAGTTCGCGGTCGACATCGACGACGCGCGCGCCGGCGCGCTCAGCCTCTCGACCAGCGCCATCGACAGCACGCTGTCCTCCGCCATGGGCGGCACCTACGTCAACGACTTCCTCAACAACGGCCGCGTCAAGCGCGTCTACATGCAGGGCGACACGGCGTTCCGCATGCTGCCGGCGGACATCGGGCGCTGGAGCGTGCGCAACACGCTCGGCCAGATGGTGCCCTTCGGCGCCTTCTCGGCCTCGCGCTGGAGCTACGGCTCGCCCCAGCTGGTGCGCTACAACGGCGCGCCGAGCTACGAGTTCGTCGGCGACGCCGCCGCCGGCATCAGCTCCGGCGCGGCCATGGCGGCGGTCGAGGAGACCATGAAGCAGATGCCCCAGGGCATCGGCTACGAGTTCACCGGCGCCTCGTTCCAGGAACGCCTGTCGGGCGCGCAGGCGCCGATGCTCTACGCGATCTCGATCCTGTTCGTGTTCCTGTGCCTGGCCGCGCTCTACGAGAGCTGGTCGGTGCCGTTCTCGGTCATCCTGGTCGTGCCGCTGGGCATCGTCGGCGCGCTGCTGTTCACGGGCCTGCGCGGGCTGACCAACGACGTCTACTTCCAGGTCGGGCTGCTGACCACCGTGGGCCTGTCCTCGAAGAACGCGATCCTGATCGTCGAGTTCGCCAAGCAGCTCCAGGAGCAGGGCAAGAGCGTGCTGGACGCCACGCTCGAGGCGGTGCGCCTGCGCCTGCGACCCATCCTGATGACCTCGCTGGCGTTCGGCTTCGGCGTGCTGCCGCTGGCCATCGGCACCGGCGCGGGCGCCGGCGGTCGCCAGTCGATCGGCACGGCGGTGCTCGGGGGCATGGTGGTGGGCACGGCGCTGGGCATCTTCTTCGTGCCGCTGTTCTTCGTGCTGATCCGGGGCTTCATCGAGCGCCGCCAGGCCGGGCGGCGCGCCGGGGGCGACGGCGAGGCGATGATCCCCGCCGCCGCGACGGGAGGCCGCTGATGCGTCGCCCGTTCGTCTTTCCGCGCCCGGCCCTGGGCCTGCCGGCCCTGCTGCTCGCGGGCTGCGTCAACCTGGCCCCGCCCCACGCGACGCCCGCCGCTCCCGTGCCGCCGGCCTGGGCGTCCGCGCCGGCGGCCACGGCGGCCGCCACGGCCGAGCGCGCGCGCGCCGCCGTGGACGAGCCCGGCGCGGCGCCGCACGACCTGGGCTGGCGCGACGTCCTCGTCGACGAGCGCCTGCGCGGCACGGTCGCGCTGGCGCTGGCGAACAACCGCGACCTGCGCGTCGCGGCGCTCAACATCGAGCGCGCGCGCGCGCAGTACGACATCGTCCAGGCGGCGGTCTACCCGACGCTCAGCGGCGGCGCCTCCGGCAGCCGCTCGCGCACGCCGGGCAGCGTGTCGGCCAACGGAGCGACGCGCTTCGCGACCCAGTACAGCGCCACCGTCGGCCTGGCCAGCTACGAGATCGACCTCTTCGGCCGCGTGCGCAACCTGGGCGAGGCCGCGCTCGAGGGCTTCTTCGCCACCGAGGACGCGGCGCGCACCACGCGCATCAGCCTGGTGGCCGACGTCGCCGGCGCCTGGCTGACGCTGGCGACCGACCAGCAGCGCCTGCGGCTCGCGCGCGACACGCTGGCGAGCCGGCAGAAGTCCTTCGACCTGATCGAGCGCGGCTACCAGCTCGGCGCGCAGTCGGGTCTGGCGCTGGCGCAGGCGCGCAGCACCGTCGACACCGCGCGCGCCGATGCCGCCGCCTTCGACAGCCAGGTCGAGCAGGACCGCAACGCGCTGGCGCTGCTGGTGGGCGCCACGCCGCCGGCCGAACTGCTGCCCGCGACGCCCGACGGGCCGCTGGCGGCGACCCCGGCGGCCCGCCTGCTGGCGCCGCCGGAGGGGCTGGCCTCCGACATCCTGCAGCAGCGCCCCGACGTGCAGGCCGCCGAGCACGCGCTGCGCGCGAGCGACGCCAACATCGGCGCCGCTCGCGCGGCCTTCTACCCGCGCATCGCGCTGATCGGCTCGGGCGGCACGGCCAGCAGCAGCCTGTCGGGCCTGTTCAAGGACGGCAGCGCCATCTGGAGCTTCACCCCGTCGATCAGCGTGCCGATCTTCGACGGCGGCATCAACCGCGCGAACCTGCGCGTGGCGGAGGTGCAGCAGCGCATCCAGCTCGCCACCTACGAGAAGACCCTGCAGACCGCCTTCCGCGAAGTGGCCGATGCCCTGGCGGCGCGGCGCACGCTCGACGAGCGCCTGGCCGCGCAGCGCTCGCTGCTGGCGGCGACGACGCGCGCCTTCGAACTGTCCGACGCGCTGTTCCGCGCCGGCGGCGGCGATTTCTTCGTCGTGCTCGACGCCCAGCGGTCGCTCTACACCGCGCAGCAGTCGCTGCTGGCGCTGCAGCTGGTGGAGCAGGCCAACCGGCTGACGCTCTACCGCGTGCTGGGCGGCGGCTGGGTCGACGAGACCCGGACCGCGGCGCCGGGCGTCGTGACCTCAGGCACCCCCGGCGGCTGAACCGGACGCGGCGTCGGCGGCCGGCGCCGACCCGGCCACCGTCAGCAGCATGAACAGCCCCTCGACGGGCCGGCCCTGGTCGCGACGCACCGCCCCGCGCTCGACGTGCCGGACGTCCAGGCCGTGCCGCCGCGCCAGCTCGCGCAGGTACGCCTCCGAGTGCGCGTAGCGCAGGCTCGCCTGCAGCGCGAACGACACCGTCCCGCGCGCCGCCAGTTCGACCGAGAAGGCGAAGACGCCGGCCTCGGCGAGCACCCGCGAGACGGCCTCGAAGGCGGCCGACAGGTCGCCCACGTAGATGAAGACGTCGGCCGCCGTGACCAGGTCGAGACTCGACGGCGGCGCGGCCCGCAGGAACTCGACGACGTCCTGGCGCGCCAGCGCGTCGTAGGCGCCGCCCGCCTCGGCCTGCGCCAGCATCCGGCCCGACAGGTCGACGCCGCTCAGGTGTCCGACCACCGGCCGCAGCAGCGCGCCGCACAGTCCCGTGCCGCAGCCCAGGTCGAGCGCGCGCGCGAAGGTGCGTCCGGGGGCCACGGCGCTCAGCGCCCGCGCCAGCACGCGGTGCGCGCGGTAATCGAGCACGTCGACGACGTGGCCGGCGAAGCCCTCGGCGTAGTCGTCGAACAGGGTCTCCACGTACAGCGCCGGCGCCGCCGGGGGCGCTGCGCCGACGCCGACGGCGGCCAGGTAGTAGCCGTGGAGTTCGTCGTCGGCCCCGTGCGCGCGGGCCTGGCGGAAGGCGTGCGCGGCGTCGGCCGCACGGCCCTGCTCCCGCAGCAGCGTGCCCAGGTTGGTCCACGCGGGCGCGAAGGCCGGATCGGCGACCACGGCCCGCTCGTAGGACGGCAGGGCCTGCGCGTCGCGCCCCAGTCCCTGCAGCACCTGGCCGTGGCGGAACCATGGATGGGCCGACCCCGGTGCCAGCGCGGCGGCACGCTCGAAGGCCCGGAGCGCCGCGTCGGTCCGCTGGCGCATCGCCTCGGCATTGGCGCGATGGAACCAGGCCTCGGCGTTGTCGGGTTCGGCCGACAGCACCTGCGACGCCGCGTCCTGCGCCGCGTCGGCCCGGCCGAGCGCGAGCCGCGCCGCCGCGAGGTTGAGCAACGTCGAGACCCGGCCCGGCACCAGCCGCAGGCTGGCCTCGAACTGCGCCTCGGCCTCGGCCGGACGTTGCGCCGCCAGGTGGGCCAACCCGTCCATGAAGCACTGGCGGGCCGCGTCGAGCGTGGTGGAGGAGACGGAGGGGTGCATGGAGGGGACGTCGTCGTGAAAGGGAAACCGGTGCCGGTCACCGGGCCAGACGCGGCCGGCGGTGGCCTGGAACAGGTTATCGCATGGTCGGGACGGTGGGCCGTGGCGGGGCACGGCAGGTCACGGCATGTCACGGCGGCCCGTGGCAGGGCGTCCGGCCGCGCCGGCCACGGCGCCTCCAAAGCGTAGTAATACTTTTTATTTAGGAGACGATTTAAAGTTAAACCTTAGTACTCAGTTAGAGAATTTCCGGTCCGGATGCAATTCGAAAGTCCCTTTTGTCGAATCCAATTTGTGAAATGCTGCACAGACATGAATTCGAGATCGCTGCATCATTGCGGCACCATGAAATTTCTTATCCTTCTCGCAAGCATCGCAATGACCTGGGGCCTGGTGGCGACTTTCGGATGGATCTCCATCGTCGTCTGCTTCGGTCTCGCCCTCGGCAGCCTGGTGTTGTCCTGCGGCGCCGCCGAAGACGACGCGCCGGTCCCCGCCCGCCTTCGCCAGGACGGTTTCTTCGACGCCAGCTCCACCCCCCAGGGCAGCCTCTGAGGTCGCGGCCCGGGTGCGCCGCCGTCGGCGCGCCCGGGCCGAAATACGCCGATTGGAATTGGCGTCGCAGAAGAATTGAGAATCGATTTCCCGGCTCCGGGTTTCCACCCATCAATTGCCTTTTTCTTTATTGCGCGGCGACACGCAATTGCAATTGAAACGATTCGCGACAATTACGCGAGTCATTCGGGTTTACCAGCCCCCCCCATTTTTCCTTTTTCATTTGAAGCGCACCGCGCGCCGTCGGCGCCGTCATGGCAGTCGCACTCGGCCTGGCATCGGCCCAGCATCGGCCCGCCATCGCCGTGCATTGGCGAATCCTGACAATCGCTTACACCTGAATGCGCCGGCGCTGCATCCGGCGCGGTCCAGGCGTCGTACAGGCATCACGCGCTGTTCGATCCCGAACACGCGGTCGTGGAACGGGACGCAGGCCTGAAGGCCGGCGCCACCCGCTCCTTGTTCGACAGGATCGCCACCGCTCGCGCCAGCCGCGACACAAAGGAATTTCCGATGTCCACCGAATCCAAGCTGATCGATGTTCTGCAGACCCGCGCCAGGAAACTGGAAGACCGGCGTCAATTCTTCCGCAAGACCAGCGCCGTCGGCGCCGGGGTCGTGGGCGGAATGATCCTCTCGGCCTGCGGCGGCGGTGGCGACGACGCCATTGCACAGCCCGCGCCCGGACCCACCGACGTGGAGATCCTGAATTTCGCGCTGAACCTCGAATACCTCGAATCGCAGTTCTATCAGTACGCCGTCTTCGGCACCGGCCTGTCGGCCAGCCTGCTCACGGGCACCGGCACGCAGGGCAGCGTGATCGGCGGCCGGGCCGTGGCCTTCCGCGACCCGGTCGTGGCGCAGTACGCCAAGGAGATCGCCGAGGACGAGATCGCGCACGTCGCGTTCCTGCGTGCCGCGCTCGGCAGCGCGGCCGTGGCCCAGCCGCAGATCGACATCGGCGGCACGGACCCCAACGGCGCGTTCTCGGTGGCGGCCCGCGCGGCCGGTCTCGTCGGCCCGGGCGTCGCCTTCGACCCCTACGCGAGCGACGAGAACTTCCTGCTGGGCGCCTTCGTGTTCGAGGACGTGGGCGTGACGGCGTACAAGGGCGCCGCGCCGCTGATCACCAACAAGACCTACCTGGAGGCCGCCGCCGGCATCCTGGCGGCCGAGGCCTATCACGCCGGCCTGGTGCGCACGGTCCTGTACTCGAAGGGTCTGGCAACGCCGGCCCTCCGCACCTCGGCCGACGCCATCTCCAACGCGCGCGACACGCTCGACGGCTCGACCGATGTCGACCAGGGCATCACCGGCACCAACGGCGCGTCCAACATCGTGCCGCTGGACAAGGACGGCATCGCCTACAGCCGCACGCCCGGCGACGTGCTGAACATCGTCTACCTCAACCCGGGCGCGGTGTCGCGGGGCGGCTTCTTCCCGGCGGGCGTGAACGGCGCGCTGGTGATGAGCAGCGCCTTCGCCTGATCGGCCACCGCCCGTCGCGGGCAATAAGTCACATTGGCCAGCCGATCGCGCGATCGGACCGGCCATGGTGGCTGAAGTAACTAAATAGTTCCTATCTCGTTGAGGCGTTCGCGCGCAGGATGCCATCGCAAACGCACCCGTCCGGGTCGCGTCGTCCGATTTCCAACGAGAGTTTCACCATGCCGTCCCTGGAACAGCAGGTCTGTGGCTTCGAGGGTGCCCACCATCCCGGCCACCCCGTCGTCATCGCCGTGCTCATCATGACCAAGTACCCGAGCCTGTCGGCCGCCCGCGAACGCGAGGAAGGCGCCGACTGCGCGGTGGTGCTCGCCGACGGCGACATTCCGGGCGCCGGCGAGCAGGTCGGCGCGGCGCTCGACATCTTGGCCACGCTGCCCCGGGAAGGTCCGGACGCGGCCTTCGCACGGGCCACGCGGCAATGGCACACGCGCACCGCGCGCCGCTTCAGGGACCGGCAACTGCCGGGCCAGACGCAGGCGGAGCGCTTCAAGGCGCGGTTCTTCGAGCTGGCCGCCCGCTGGCCGATCTGAGGCCGGGCCGGCCACGGCCCGGCACCGCCGGTGGCGTCGCCCGCCTCAGCCGAGCCGCACGGGCTGACCGGAAGCCGCCGACCGGTAGATGGCCTCCATGATCACGTGGTCGCGCACGCCCTCCTCGCCGGGCGTCCGTGGCGCCTGCCCGGTGCGCAGGCACTGGGCGAAGTGATCGATCTCGGCGGTGAACTGGTTCTTACGCGGCAGGATCACTTCCTCGATGGCCTTCGCGTCGCCCTGACGCTGGCCGACGAGCAGGCGCTGGCCCTGGTAGTCGTAGGCGTTGGGCATGTCGAGCGTGGCCTTCTCCATCTGCAGCCGCTGCCACTTGTCCTCGCGCGCGCCGTAGCTCGCGAGGCATTGCGCCACCAGGCCGGAGGGAAAGCGCAACATGAAGTTGACGGTCTCCTCGACATCGGCGTAGCGCGGGTCGCCCGGAGGGCTGTAGGTGTGGGCGAAGACCTCCACCGGTTCCTGCCCGGTGATGAAACGCGCGGTGTTCAGGCAGTAGAGCCCGATGTCGGGCAGTGCGCCGCCGCCGGCCTGCGCGCGTTTGTGGCGCCACTGCAGCGTCGCGTCCGCCGCGACGGTCTGCACGTTGCCGGCGGTGAAGGCGACGATGCGTCCGAACGTCGCGTCCTTGACGAATTCACGCACCCGCAGGTGGTGCGGCTGGTACTGGATGCGGTAGGCCACCATGAGCCGGACCCCGGCCCTGGCGCAGGCCGCGACCATCGCGCGCGCATCGGCGGCGCTGGTGGCCAGCGGCTTCTCGCACAGCACGTGCTTGCCCGCGGCCGCCGCGCGCTCCACGTACTCGCGGTGCATGGCATTGGGCAGGACGACGTAGACCGCCTGCACCTCGGGGTTGTCGCGCACCTTGTCGAAATCCGCATAGCTGTAGCACGACCCCGGCGCGATGCCGTACTGGCGCGCCACGGCGGCCATCTTCTCGGGCGAGCCCGACACCAGGGCCGTCACCCGCGCCTGTCCGCTCTCGGCGAAAGCGGGCATCAGTTCTTCCAGCGACAAGCGCCCGAGCCCGACGATGGCGAAGCCGATGCGCTGCGCGGGCGGCAGCGGCGCCGGCGGCGGTGAACCGGGGCTGTCGGCCTCCCCGCGCCAGGGCGGGAACACGACCTTGCCGTCCTGGACGCGCCCGGTGTCGACGGGCGTCGGCCCGGGCAGGCCCTGCGCCGCGACGGCACCGGCCGAAAGCACCAGTCCGGTGGTCGTGGAAGCACCCAGCTTGAGCATGGCGCGCCGCTGGAGGGCGGAATTCATGGAAGACGGCATGGCGGGGACGGACGTCAGTCCTTGGGCGAATTGAGGGGCGTGTGTTCGTCCGGCGAGCGATCGCGGGGCTCGGTGTTGGGCGCCGAACTCAGGTCCTCGTGGAGTTCGAAGGCTGCCGAATCGTCGTGCTCCGTGGATTCGACGTCGGCGCGCTTCGCGTTCATGCGTTCGTCCGGCGCCGGACCGCCGACGTTGTCGCCGGCCGCGGTGCGCTTGGTACTCAGCTTCTCGCCCGCGCCCATGTTGTCGACGCCGCCGCTGGTGCTGGGGCGGGTGCCCTCGCCGCTGGTCGTGACCTGGTTGTAATTGCTCATGTGGATGGCCTCCGTGTGATGGAAGCGCTCAAGCTAAGACGGTGCGGCCCCGCACGCCTGTAGGAAAGCGGGCCGAGACGGGCGGCTCCATCGCGACCCCCGGCGCGCGCGCTCAGGTCGGCGCGTCGTGCTTGATGGCCTCGGCGCGCTTGTAGTTCGACAGCGGTGCCGGATCGTCCTCGGACGCCGCCGCTTCGCGCTCGGCCCGGACCTGGTCCTGCGCCTCGTCCTGGCGGTCCATCGAGGCGATGGCGCGGTCGATGTCGCCCTCCAGCGCCGCCAGGCGGGCCTCGTAGTCGGGGCTCGCGGGATCGGGCAACGCGAAACGCTGGCGCTCGGTCTCGTCGCCCCGCGACGCGAAGACGCTGCGGTGCTGCTCGCGGTCGGACGACAGGGCGCGCAGGGCGCCGGCGGCGGGGGAGGTGCTGCTGAAGGACGTGGTCATTGGAAAGACTCCTGAGGTTGGACGGTGGTTTCGCCGGCCGGCGGCAAGCCGGTGCGCGACGCGGCCCGGCGGCCGGCTGCACTTGTTCCTGGAGTTCTTCGCGTGCGGTGTGACGGCCGCGCCGTCGTCCGTCGGAGCGGACCATCGGCGCGGTCGGTGCAATTTGCCACAGCCGCAGGCGCCGGCGACCGGACGGGCGAAAGTTGCGGCCATGTCCTGCATGCCGATGCGGCGCCCGACGCGCCGGGCCTCCGCGCTGGTCCGACACGGACCCCGCTCGGGCGCCAGCCGGAGGTTCCGCCCCGCGCCGTTAGCGTGGCGCCGGGCGCGCCAGTCCGGCGGCGAGCGCGTCGACGAAGGCGCGCACGCGCGCCGACAGCTGGTGGCGCTGCGGGTAGACGGCATAGATGTCGGCTTCGGGCGAGCGGTGGTTTTCCAGCACCGCCACCAGCCGGCCGCTGCGCAGGTGGCGTTCGATGTCCCACTCGGCGCGCATCAGGATGCCGTGGCCGTCGAGGGCCCAGGCCACGGCGATCTCGCCGTCGTTGGTGGTCAGGCTGCCGCGCGTCTTGACCGCCTCGGTGCGCGCCTTGCTCCCGGTGCCGGTGGTCAGGCGCCACAGGCCGTAGGCCTCGTCGCCCTGCCGGATGCCGATGCAGTTGTGGCGGACGAGGTCGTTGGGCACCCGGGGCGTGCCGTGCCGCGCCAGGTAGGCCGGCGCGGCGCACAGCAGGCGCCGGTTGCCGGCCACCCGGCGGGCGACCACGCGGCCGTCGGGCGGCTCGCCGAAGCGCACGCAGACGTCGTAGGCGTCGTCGGTCGGCGCCGGTGGATTCACCGACAGCTGCAGCTGCACGTCCACCTCCGGATGCAGCCGCGCGAAGCGCGAGATGATCGGCGCGACGTGCGTGCGCCCGAAACCCAGCGTCGCGTTGACGCGCAGCAGCCCCTGCGGCGCGCGGCGCGACTGGCCCAGCAGTTCGTTGAGGTCGTCGATCTCCGCCAGGATGCGCCGGGCGTGCGCCACGAACACCTCGCCCTCGGGCGTGAGGCCCATGCGGCGGGTGCTGCGCGTGACCAGCGACACGCCCGCGCGGGCCTCCATCTGCGAGAGCCGCTTGCTCACCGCCGCCGTCGAGATGCCGAGCTCGCGCCCCGCCGCGCTCAGGCTGCCGCAGGCCGCCAGGGTCGAGAAGAAGCCGAGTTCGCCCGGCTGGATGCCCGTGGTCATGCGAGGTCCGATCGTCGGTCGATTGTTGAACGTGGGTTAACGATGGATTGAATCCGGAGGCGATTCTGCAGGCCTTCGCGTTCCTACAGTCACATCCGTTCCACCCCCATCCACCACCGGACCCGAAAGAGAGACAAGCCATGAAGACCTACAGGATCGCGACCATCCCCGGCGACGGCATCGGCAAGGAGGTCGTGCCCGCCGGACGCGAGGTGCTCGAGGCGCTGGCCGCCGGCAGCAGCACGTTCGAGTTCGACTTCGAGGACTTCGCCTGGGGCGGCGACTGGTTCCGCGCCCACGGCGAGATGATGCCCGCCGACGGCCTGGACGCCCTGCGCGACAAGGACGCCATCCTCTTCGGCTCGGCCGGCGACCCCCACATCCCCGACCACGTCACCCTCTGGGGCCTGCGCCTGAAGATCTGCCAGGGCTTCGACCAGTACGCCAACGTGCGTCCCACGCGCATCCTGCCGGGCATCGACGGCCCGCTCAAGCGCTGCGGCCCCGACGACCTGAACTGGGTCATCGTGCGAGAGAACTCGGAAGGCGAGTACTCCGGCGTGGGCGGCCGCGTCCACCAGGGCCACCCGATCGAGGCCGCCTGCGACGTCTCCATGATGACCCGCGTCGGTGTCGAGCGCATCCTCCGCTACGCCTTCGAGCTGGCACAGTCGCGGCCCCGCAAGCTGCTGACCGTCGTCACCAAGAGCAACGCCCAGCGCCACGCGATGGTGATGTGGGACCAGATCGCCGGCGAGGTCGCCAGGGACTTCCCCGACGTCGCCTGGGACAAGGAGCTGGTCGACGCGGCCACCGCGCGCATGGTCAACAAGCCCGCCACGCTCGACACCATCGTCGCGACCAACCTGCACGCGGACATCCTCTCGGACCTGGCCGCCGCGCTGGCCGGCAGCCTGGGCATCGCGCCCACGGGCAACATCGATCCGCAGCGCCGCTACCCGAGCATGTTCGAGCCGATCCACGGCTCGGCCTTCGACATCATGGGCAAGGGCCTGGCCAACCCGGTGGGCACCTTCTGGTCGGTGGTGATGCTGCTGGAGCACCTGGGCGAGACCGAGGCCGCAAGGCAGGTCATGGCCGCCATCGAGCGCGTGACGGCCGACCCCGCGCTGCACACCGGCGACCTCGGCGGCACCGCCACCACCGCGCAGGTCACCCGCGCCGTGTGCGCCCGGCTCGCCGACGACGGCCGCACCGGGCAGCGCCAGGCCGCCTGATCGACGCGGTCCGCCGCACCCACGCGCCCATCGAGGCGGCCCCGCGTGCCGCCGGGCGCTCCCGCACCGTCCCTTCCGGAGACACACCATGAAGACATCGACCCCGCGCCTGCGCCGGGCGCTGAGCGCGCTCGCCCTGACGTTCGCCACCACGCTGGCCGCCGCCCAGGCGTTTCCCTCCAAGCCCATCACGCTGGTCGTGCCGTTCCCGCCGGGCGGTAGTTCCGACGTGCTGGCCCGCTCGCTCGGCACCGCCCTGTCGCAGCGCCTGGGCCAGCCGGTGATCGTGGAGAGCCGGCCCGGCGCCGGCGCCACGCTCGGCGCCGACTTCGTCGCCAAGGCCCGGCCCGACGGCCACACCCTGCTCATGGGCGCGGTGCATCACACCATCGCCACCAGCGTGTACAGGAAGCTGCCCTACGACTTCGAGACGAGCTTCGCGCCAATCACCACCGTGGCGCTGGTGCCCAACGTGCTGGTGGTCAACGCGAAGTCGCCGGCCACCGACGTGCAGGGCCTGATCGCACTGGCCAAGGCGTCGCCGGGCCGGCTGTCCTACGGCTCCAACGGCAACGGCACGGTGCAGCACCTGATCGGCACGCGGTTCGCGCAGCAGGCCGGCGTCGCGCTGCTGCACGTGCCCTACAAGGGCAGCGCGCCGCTGACCACCGACCTGCTCGGCGGTCAGGTCGACATGTCCTTCGACACCCTCACGCCGCTGGTGCCCCACCTCGCGGGCGGCAAGCTGCGCGCCCTGGCCGTCACCACCGCCAAACGCTCCGGCGCCCTGCCCGACGTGCCGACGCTGGCCGAGTCCGGGCTGGCCGGCTTCGACCAGGGCACGTGGTTCGGCATCCTCGCCCCGGCGGCGACGCCCCGCGACATCGTCGGGAAGCTCAACGCCGAGATGGTCGCGGTCATCCAGTCGCCGGATTTCAGGAAGCGCATGGAGGAGATCGGCGCCGAGCCGGTGGCCGACACGCCGGCGCTGATGGCCGAGCGCATCCGGGACGACACCGCCCGCTACGCCAGGCTGGTCAAGGAGGCGAAGGTCGCGATCGACTGAGCGGGCGCGGGGCCCGCCCGCCCCCCTCCGTCACGCCGGGCCCGCGAGCGCCTCGAGGAGGTTGCGCGCCGCGCCCACGGCCATGCCGCGCAGGCCGCCGTCGGTGGTGCCGCCCACGTGCGGCGTCAGCACGACGTTGGGCATCGCCAGCCAGGGCGAGTCCGCCGCCAGCGGCTCGTCGGCGAAGCAGTCGAGGCCGAGTTGAAGTTCGTCCGCGCGCAGGCGCCGGTGCATGTCGGCCTCGTCGAACAGGCCGGCGCGCGCGGTGTTGACGACGATGGCGCCCCGGCGCAGCAGGCCCAGGCGCCGCGCGTCCAGCAGGCCCCGGGTGGCGTCGTCCAGCGGGCAGTGCAGCGAGACGATGTCGCTGGCGGCCAGCAGGTCGTCCAGTCCGGTGGCGATCGCGCCCTCGGGCAATTCGGACGCCGGCACGAAGGGATCGGCCACCAGCACCCGCATGCCGATCGCCCGCGCGAAGCGCGCCACGCGCGCGCCGATCGCGCCGCAGCCCACCACGCCCAGCGTCGCCCCGGCGAGTTCCAGGCCCAGGTAGCCCGGCTTGTCCCAGTGGCCGTCGTGCATGCGCCGGTCCAGCCAGGCGATGCGGCGGGCGCAGGCCAGCATCAGGCCCAGCGCGTGCTCGGCGACGGCCTGGCTGTTGGAGCCGAGCGCCGCCCGCACCGCGATGCCCAGCGCGCGCGCGGCCACCTGATCGATCGCGTCCAGCCCGACGCCGTGGCGCGAGACCACCCGCAGCCGGGGCGAGGCCGCGAGCACGCGGCGGTCGATGCGCCCGTAGCGCGCCAGGATGGCGACGGGCCGCTCGCGCTCGCACAGCGCCACCAGCGCGTCCTGGGTGAATTTGGCGCCGGTGTAGACCAGGCGGTGCGCGCGCAGGAGTTCGACGGCGTCGGGATGCAGCCGGGCTTCGGTGACGAGGATGGTGTCGGAGGTCATGGCGAGGTCGGGGCGGTGCGCGCGGCGGCGCGGTCCAGCGGCAGGCCGGCGACACCGGGCTCGGCGCGCAGCACCGTGCCGTGGGTGGAATCGGTGACGTGGAGGACCTCGCGTCCGGCGCCGCCGAAGGCCAGGTTGGTGAGGGAGGCGCCGGGCGCGCCGCGCAGCACCAGTTCGGGCTCGGCGCGCGCGTTCAGCACCCAGACGCAGCCCAGTCCGGGGTTGGCCACCAGCAGGCGGCCGTCGCGGTCGACCGCCAGACCGTCCGGCCCGCTCGGACCGTGCGAGGTGAAGAACTGGCTCACCTTGGCGACGCTGCCGTCGGCCAGCAGCGGCACGCGCCAGACGCAGTTGCCGCGCGTCACCGCCAGATACAGCACCTTCTGGTCCGGCGACAGCGCCACGCCGTTGGGACTGGGCACGTTGGCCAGCAGCAGGTCGAGCTGGCCGGAGGGACGCAGGCGGTAGAGGCGGCCGGTCGGGTCGTGCAGTCCGGTCTGGCCCTGGTCGGTGAAGTAGAGGTTGCCCGCGGCGTCGAAGACCAGGTCGTTGACGCCCTTGAAGCGCTCGCTGTTGCGGCGCTCCAGGAACGGCTCGACGCGGCCGCTGGCGATGTCCAGCCGCATCAGCCCGTGGCGGTAGTCGGTGATCAGCAGCGTGGCGTCGTCGAGCAGCTTCATGCCGTTGGGCTCGCCGTCGTACTCGGCCACCTGCGACCAGTCGCCGGCGGCATCGATGCGGAAGACGCGGCCGAAGGGGATGTCGCTCACGTAGAGGTTGCCGTGGTCGTCGGCCACCGGTCCTTCGAGGAACGAATCGGTGGGGTGGCCGCCCCGGTTGGCGCGGCTCCAGTCGCTGTGCTGGCGCTGGCGGAAGCGGTCCGGCAGGCGGGCGAAGGGTTGCAGATCGACCACGCGCGGGGGGTTCGTCAGGAACATGGGAACGGTCGCCCGGAGGCGTCAGGATGAGGTGGGAAGCATGTCGAAACCGTAGAGCACGGCGGGGTTGTCGACCAGGATCGCGTCCATCCGCCGATCGTCGCCGCACCAGTCGCGCAGCAGGTCGACCAGGTCGGCGTCGTCGACGCTGCCGGCCGGCTCGGTGGTGTGCGGCCAGTCGCTGCCCCAGACCAGGCGCTGCGGCGCCGCGCGCAGCAGGGCGCGGCCGAGCGGGGCCCGGTCGCCGTAGGCGGGCGCGCCCTCGGCCGAGCCCATGTAGGCGCCCGAGAGCTTGACCCAGGTGCGGCCGGCGTCCAGCAGCCGGCGCAGCGTGGCGAAGGCCTCGCCGTCGATGCCCGGCCGGGGGTCGATGCGCCCCAGGTGGTCGACCACCAGCGGCAGCGGCAGGCGTGCCAGCACGGGTTCGAGCGCGACCAGCTGCGCCGCCGACGCGAACACCTGGAGGTGCCAGCCCAGCGGCGCCGCCTTGGCCGCCAGGGTCCGCAGCATCGCCGGCGTGGTGGTGCCCCAGGACTGCGGCGAGACGAAGTTGACCCGCAGGCCGCGCACGCCCCGCCCCGCCAGCCGCGTCAGCTCGGCCGCGTCCACGTCGTGCGCGACCACCGCGACGCCGCGCGCCCGCGGGCCCAGGGCGGCCAGGGCGTCGAGCGTGCAGCGGTTGTCGGTGCCGTAGGTCGAGGGCGTCACCACCACCGCCCGGCCGGTGCCCAGGCGCCGCTGCAGCAGGCGGTAGGCGGCCACGTCGGCCAGCGGCGGCGTGCGCGGCCAGTGCGCGGACGGCGCGAAGCGCGGGTCGAAGACGTGCATGTGGCAGTCGCAGGCGTCCGCCGGCAACGCGCGCGACGGCCGCCGGACGCCGGCGGAGTGCGGGACGGGCGCGGCATCGGGCGCGGGATGGGTCGCGGCGTGGGTCATGGCGTCGGTCGTGGTGTCGGTCCTGGGCACGGCGGGATCGCGGCCGCCGCGCTCAGTCGACCTTGATGTCGCCCTTGCGGACCACGTCCGACCACTTGGCGGCCTCCTTCTGCAGGAACGCTGCGAACTCGGCCGGCGTGCTGCCCACGGGCTGCGCGCCCATCTCGCCCAGGCGCGTTCTGAGTTCGTCGTCGCGCAGCGATTCGACCACCGCCTGGTGCAGACGCCGCACCACCGGCTCGGGGGTGCCGGCCGGCAGCAGCAGGCCGTTCCACTCGTAGGCCTCGTAGCCGGGCAGCACGGTCTCCGCGACGGTGGGCACCTCCGCCAGCAGGGGCGAGCGCTTGGGCGAGGAGATCGCCAACGCGCGCAGCTTGCCCGAGGCCACCAGCGGGTTGCTCGCCGCCAGGGTGCCGAACATGAAGTCGACCTGTCCGCCCATCACGTCGGAGATCGCCGGACCGCCGCTCTTGTAGGGCACGTGCAGCAGGTCCAGCCCCAGGCCCTGGCGGTAGAGCTCGGCGGCCAGGCGCTGCACCGTGCCGCTGCCGCCGGAGGCGAAGGTGAGCTTGCCGGGTTGGGCCTTGGCGCGCGCGATCAGGTCCTGCTGGTCGCGGATCGGCGAGTCCTTGCGCACGATCAGCACGTTGGGCGAGAGCGAGACCAGCGCCAGCGGCTGGAAGCTCTTGTCGTTGAACGGCAGCCTGGCGTAGAGCGCCGGGTTGATGGAGAACGGCGTGGCGTCGTAGAGCACGGTGTAGCCGTCGGCCGGGGCGCGCGCCACGAAGGCCTCGCCGATGGTGCCGCTGGCCCCGGGCTTGTTGTCGACGATCACGCTGGTGCCCAGCCGGGCGCCCATGCGCACCGCCAGCTGGCGGGCGATGGCGTCGGCCGCGCCGCCGGGGGCGTAGGGCACGACCAGGGTGACGGTGCGTTCGGGGAACGCCGCCTGGGCGGCGCCGGCGGCCACGGCGCAGGCCAGCAGCAGGGTCTTGAGGAGCTTTTTCATGGGGTGTCCCGGAACAGGTTGGAAGGCGGATGGGTTCGGGGTGGCGGCGGCGTTCACTCGACCTTGAGGTCGAGTTCCCGCGCGGTGCGCGTGGCGCCCTTGACCTCGGTGTCGAGCTGGCGGGCGAAGGCGTCACCGCACGTGCCGCTCGCCTGCATGCCCAGGCCGCGCAGCTTCTCGGCGGTCGCCGGGGCGGCGGCGAAGTCCTTCGCCACGCGTGTCAGACGCTCGACCACGTCGGCCGGCGTGCCCGCCGGCGCCAGCAGGCCGTACCAGGCATCGGCCGAATAGCCCTTGACGCCCGACTCCTCGAAGGTCGGCACCTGTGGCAGCAGGGCCGAGCGCCGCGGCGCGGCCACCGCCAGCGCGCGCAGCTTGCCGGTCTGCACCTGCGGCAGCACCGAGCCCAGCGTGGCGAAGGAGGCGTCGACCTGACCGCCCATCAGGTCGGTCACCGCCTGGGCGGCGCCCTTGTAGGGGATGTGGTTCATCCGCGTGCCGGTCAGCCGGGTGAACTGCTCGCTGGCGAAGTGGCCGCTGCTCCCGCTGCCGGGCGTCGCGTAGGTGCGCTCCCCGGGACGCGCGCGCACGTCGCGCAGGAACTCGTCCAGGGTCTTCGCCGGCATCGACGGCCCGACCACCAGCACCGTCGGGCTGATCGCCAGCGTGCAGATCGGCGCGAAGGAACGCAGCGCGTCGAACTTGACGCGCGCGGCGTAGAGCGCCGGGATCATGGTGTGGTTGGTGGCGCCCAGCAGCAGCGTGCGGCCGTCGGCCGGCGCCGCGGCCACCGCCTCGGCCGCCAGGATGGTGTTGGCGCCGGGCTTGTTGTCGACGATCACCGGCTGCCCGAGCGCGCGTCCGGCGAAGTCCGCGAAGGCGCGCGCCACCACGTCGGTGGGTCCGCCGGCGGAGAAGCCCACCACCAGGCGGATGGGCTGGGTCGACGCCGCCGGCTGGGCGGACGCGAGGGTGGCGATCACGGCCGTGCCGGCGGCGATCAGCGCGGGTCGGATCCGATGGCGGATATGCATGGCTTGTCTCCTGGGAAAGGCGGAAGGCCGCCCGTGCCGCTCTGCGGCAGGCTCGGGGCGGACCGGAGGCGTGGAAGCGTGGCGGCGCGGGGTGTCAGGCGGCGGCGCTGGACGTCGCGCCCTGGAGCACCGAGCGCACGTTGCGCGCGGCGGCGACGCCCATGTTCACGTAGGCGTCGCCCGTCACGCCGCCGATGTGCGGGCTCAGGACGAAGCCCGGCTGGCCCTTGAAGACGTTGTCCGCCGCCAGCGGCTCGACCGCGAAGCTGTCGAGCCCGGCGCTCATCACCTGGCCCGAACGCACCGCCGCGAGCAGCGCGTCCTCGTCGATCAGGCCGCCGCGCGCGGTGTTCACCACGATCACGCCGCGCCTGCATTTCGCCAGCGTGCCGGCGTCGAGCAGCCGGCGGTTCTCCTCGGTCAGCGGGCAGTGCAGCGAGATCGCGTCGGCCTCGCGCCAGATGGTCTCCAGGTCGACGCCGTGCACGTACTCCGGCAGGTCCTTCGCGAACGGATCGAAGCCGATCACGCGCATGCCCAGGGCATCGGCCATGCGCGCGAACTTCAGGCCGATGGCGCCCAGGCCCACCAGGCCGACCGTGCGGCCGCCGAGCTCGACGCTCTTGTGGGTGGCCTTGTCCCAGTGGCCGGCGTGCATGCGCGCGTCCAGCGCCACCACCGACTTGGCGCAGGCCAGCAGCAGCGCCAGCGCCTGTTCGGCGACGGCTGCGGCGTTGGCGCCCACGGCGGCGAGCACCGCGATGCCGCGTTCCCTGGCGGCGACCTTGTCGATGGTGTCGGTGCCGCTGCCGTGCTTGGCGATCACCCTGAGCGACGGCGCCGCGTCCATGGCGGCGGCGCCGACGCCGCTGTAGCGCACGATGATCGCGACCGGGTCGTGCCGGCGGCACAGGTCGACGATGTCGTCCGTGCTCGGCGTCCTGCCGGCATAGACCATCTCGAAGCCTTCGAGCAGGGCCAGGGCCTGCGGCGCGAGGTCGGCGCCGGTGACCAGGACGGTGCCGCCGCTCACAGCGTCTCCCCTTCCTTGAGCACGCCGGCCGAGCGCAGGGCGGCGCCGAGCCACTTGGCGGCGGTGTCGCCTTCCTTGATGGCGGCGATGCGCGCGGCCTCGTCCTTGACCTTCTTCTCGGCCAGGGGCAGCAGCGCGGCGAGCTTCTCGCGCTCGACCACCACCACGCCGTCGCCGTCGGCGATGACGAAATCGCCCGGGTGCACCGTCACGCCGCCGACCGTCACCGGATGGCCGATGCGCCCGCCGACGTTCTTGGTCGGGCCGTTGGGGTTGGTGCCCACGGAGAAGACCGGGTAGTCCATCTCGTCGATCTCCAGGCTGTCGCGGCAGGCGCCGTCCATCACCACGCCGGCGATGCCGAGCTTCTGGCAGGCCGTCATCATGATGGTGCCCATCAGCGCGGAGGTCTGGTCGCCCTTGCCGTCGATGACCAGCACGTCGCCCGGCTTGGCCAGCGCGATGGCCGCGTGGATCATCAGGTTGTCGCCCGGGCGCACCTCGACCGTGAAGGCGGTGCCGGCGAGCTTCATGCGCGGACGCAGCGCCTGGATGCGCCCGTGCATCGCGCCGCGCCGGCCGGCGACGTCGGCCAGGATGGCGGGTTGCAGCTGCGCGGCCTGCGCCACGAGGGCGGCGGGCACGCGTTCGAAGTCACGGACGATGTCGGGGAGTTGGGAGGCGGACATGGGATGGCTTTCGGTCGATGAGGGAAGGAAGAAGAGAAGGAAAGAACGGAGGTCGGGTGGTGGCGCAGGCACGTGGCGCGCTCAGTCCGCCTTGATGTCGGCGTCCTTGATGACGCGGGCCCACTTGGCCAGGTCGGACTTCTGGGTGTCGGCGAGCTGCGCGGGCGTGCCACCGACCAGCGAGACGCCCAGCTTGTCGGCCATGGCGACCACTTCGGCGTCCTTCAGGATGCGCACGATGTCGGTGTTCAGACGCTGCACCACGGCGGCGGGCGTGCCGGCCGGCGCATAGGCCGCCTGCCATTGCTCGACGACGAAGTCCTTGAAGCCGGCCTCCCCCATCGTGGGCGTGGCGGCCATGGACTTCAGGCGGGATGCCGACGTCACGGCCAGCGCGCGCAGCCGGCCGCTCTGGATGTGCGGCAACGCCGCCGCCACGGGAGCGAACATGAAGGTGGCGTGGCCGGCGAGCACGTCCTGGATGGCCGGGGTGTCGCCCTTGTAGGGCACGTGGGTCATGCGGGTGCCGGTCTGCAGGCGCAGCAGTTCGCCCTGCATCTGCAGGATGGTGCCGCTGCCGCCGGAAGCGAACGAGATCGCACCGGGCTCGGCCTTGGCGGCGCCCACCAGATCGGCGACGGTCTTGAAAGGCTGCGCGTTGCCGACGATCAGCACGTGGGGGATGGTGCCGATCAGGACGATCGGCTCGAACGCCTTGACCGGGTCGTAGGGCATCTTCGCCAGCAGGCTCGGCACGATGGCCTGGGGCCCGATCGAGGTGCCCAGCAAGGTATGGCCGTCCGGCGCGGCCTTGGCGACGAACGCCGAGCCGATGACGCCGGTGGCGCCGGCCTTGTTGTCGACGATCACCGTGGCGCCCAGCGACGTGCCCAGGCGCAACGCGATCGCGCGGCCGAGGATGTCGGTGGTGCCACCCGGCGGATAGGGAACGACCCAGGTGATGGGCCGGTCGCCCGGCCAGGCGCCCTGCGCGGCGGCGGGCACGCCGGTCAGTCCGGTCGTGGCGAACAGCGAGAGGGCCAGGAGGCCGGCGATGCGGCGGCGCGACGTGTTCATGCGCGTTCCTCGAGAGAAGTGGATTCGAAGCCGTAGAGCACGGCGGGGTTGTCGACCAGCACGCGCCGCAGTCCGGCCGCGTCGGCCGTCCATTCGGCCAGCAGCGCCATCAGCCGGGCGTCGTCGGGCAGGACCTGGTGGCCCGCGGTGGCCGAGGCGTGCGGCCAGTCGCTGCCCCAGACGGTGCGTTCGGGCGCCGCAGCGAGGTAGTCGCGCGCCAGCGAGCCCACGTCGCCGTAGTCGGGGGGTCCCGCCTCGCTCACGATGTAGGCGCCCGAGAGCTTGACCCAGGCGCGGCCCGCGTCGAGCAGCCGCAGGACCAGCCGGTGCGCCGGATGCCGGTACGCCAGCGAAGGCGCGATGCGACCGAAATGGTCGAACACCACGTCCACCGGCAGGAGCGACAGGCGTGGCGCCAGGTCGGCCAGCACGTCCGGCGGCGCCAGCAACTGCAGGTGCCAACCCAGCGGGGCGATGCGCGCGGCCAGGGTGTCGAGCTGCGCGACCGACCCTGTCGTTCCCAGCGAGAGGTTCAAGCGGACGCCGCGCACGCCTCCGGCATGCAGCGCCTGGAGTTCGGCGTCGTCGATGTCTGGGCCGATCACGGCGACGCCGCGTGCAGCGCCGCCGAAGTCCGCCAGCGCCGCGCGCATCGGCCGGTTGTCGGTGCCGTAGGTCGAGGGCGTCACGAAGACGACGCGTCCGGTCCCGGTACGCCGCTGCAGCCGGCGGTAATCGGCCACGGTCGCGTCGGGCGGCGTCAGGCGCGCCCCGGGCACGGCGGGAAAGCGCGCGTCGTAGACATGCACGTGGCAGTCGCAGGCCAGGCCCGGCACGTCCACCCGGGCGCGGCCCTGCCCCGCCGAGAACGGCGCCGTGGCCGTTTCGTCGTCTGTCGTCGTCATCGCGCGTTTCCGGGCGTCGGGTGTCGGGATGTCGGAGTGACGGCCGCGCTCAGTCGACCTTCGCGCCCGATTCCTTCACGACCTTGCCCCAGCGCACGATGTCGTCGCGGATCAGGGTGGCGAAGCGCTCGGGCGTGCCGCCCAGGGACTCGGCGCCCTGGCTGGCCAGCTTCTTCTTCACCTCGGGGTCCTGCACGGCCTGGTTGAAGGCGGCGTTCAGCTTGGACACCACGTCCGGGGGCAAGCCGTCCGGGCCGGCGATGCCGAACCAGGTCACCGCCTCGAAACCCTTGTAGCCCGACTCGGCCACCGTCGGCACGGCCGGCAGGTCGGTCGTGCGCTGGGCCGAGGTGACGGCGATCGGGCGCATCTTGCCGCTGCGGATGTAGCCGATGAGCGTGGGCACCGAGGACATGTACATCTGGATCTGGCCGCCGATGAGGTCGGTCGAACCCTGCGCGGCGCCCTTGTAGGGCACGTGCGTGAACTTCACGCCGGCGGTCTTCTGCAGCAGCTCGGTGGCCAGGTGGGCGACGGTGCCGCTGCCCGAGCTGGCGTAGTTCAGCGTCTCGGGCTTGGCCTTGGCGGCGGCGATGACGTCGGCCAGCGTCTTGTAGGGCGAGTCGGCCGCGACCACCAGCACCAGCGGGGCGGTGGCCACCAGCGTCACCGGCGACAGGTCCTTCTGCGGGTCGTAGGGCAGCTTGGGGTAGAGCGTCGGGTTGATCGCCAGGTTGCTGGTCTGTCCCAGCACCAGCGTGTAGCCGTCGGCCGCCGCCTTGGCCGCCGCGTCGACGCCCAGGTTGCCGCCGGAGCCCGGCTTGTTGTCGATGACGATCGACCAGCCGTTGCTGGTGGCGACCTTGTTGGCCACCTCGCGGGCGATCAGGTCGGTGCCGCCGCCGGCGGGGAACGGCACGACCAGCCGGATCGGCCGCGAGGGGTAGTTCGCCTGCGCCAGGGCCGGCGCGGTGCCCAGGAGCGACCCGGTGGCGATCAGGCCGAGGGCGGCCAGGGCGAAGCGACGCGAAGCGCCGCCGGTGGTGCGGAAGGATGTCATCTCACTTGTCTCCAGTTCGTGGCGCCCGTCCACGGAGGGGACGATGCGTTCGGTGAATGGCAAGTATTCACAGGACCACACCCCGGGTCCAATCGATTATTTTTCGCAATCCATCAATCCGGCTTGGGGTTTCCGACGGCCTGCGACGCCGCGTGGCGCGCCAGCAGTTCGATCAGGCGCCGCGCCGCCGGTGGCACGTAGCCGTTGTCGCGGTGGGTGACCACCATGCGCCGCCGCATGGCGATGCCCTCGATGGGCACCTCGCGCAGCACGGCGCCGGACCGCCCGGCCTGCAGGTGCAGGCGCGAGATGAAGCTGAGCAGCCCGGTCTCCCCGATCAGCTCCGGCAGCATGATCAGCATCGAGCTCTCCACCTGCACCACCGGGCGCGGCAGGTGCTGGCGGTCGAAGGTCTGGTCGAGCCAGTCGCGCGTCGGCGCGCCGGCGGGCTGCAGCACCCAGCGGTACGTCGCCAGGTCCGCCAGCGTCGGCGCGGGCCGTCCGAACACCTCGTGCGTCTCGGCCGCCGCCACGACGATCAGGTCCTCGGCCAGGTAGTGCGAGACGAAGCCGGCTTCGGGCGTGCCCTCGGTGCCCACCATCAGGTCGATCTCGCCGGCGCGCAACAGGGGCTTCAGGACATCGACCAGCGCGACGGTGGTGCGCAGCGTCACGCCGGGCGCCTCGCCGATCAGGTCGCGCGCGGCCGGCGGCAGCAGGAACTGCGCGGCCGTCGGCACGATGCCCACCTTGAGCAGCCCCGACAGCCCGCGACCGATGTCGCCGATCTCGCGCCGAGCGCTCTCGATGTCGAAGCGCGTGCGCTGCGCCCACTTGAGCAGGGCGTGGCCGGCGGCCGTCAGGCGGATGCCGCGCCCGCTCTTCTCGAACAGCGCGGCGCCGCAGGCGGCCTCCAGCCGGTGCACGCAGCTCGTCAGGGCCGGCTGGGTGCGATGCAGCCGCTCCGAGGCACGGCCCAGGTGCTCCAGCTCGGCGATCACTTCGAAATACTGGAGGTCGCGCAGGTCCAAGGTTCAGGTCCTCGTGGTCGGGCGAACCGCCCGGTGGCGCATTTTTCCAGACGGCGCGCGGCGGCACTCCTGCACGCTTCCCCCGCCGCGTTGCCGAGCGGCCCGCGGAGCGTGAAATGCTGCCTTGAACGGGCGATGCGCCATGCGGAGAATTTCCTTTTTCACCTCGAACGCCATGACCTCCTACCCCGCACCGACGCCGCCGGCCGCCTCCCATCCGGGGCACCGCCTCCTCCCGCGGGCGCCGGGCGGGCGCGGCATCGGGAGCTGACGGTGGCCCAGACGTCCAACTTCAACGCCGGCTGGCTGGCCCAGGAAAGCCCCGTCGCGGCCGCGCCGAACGCGGCGGCCGTGCCCGGGCGCGCGGCCGTCCCCACGCTGGCCGACCCCGGCGCCGCCGTCCAGGCCGAGCAGGCCGTCGTGAGCGAACTGCTGCAGATCGCGCGCACGGTCCTGACGCTGGAGATCACCTTCGAGGCCGGCGCGCCGGGCGCGGACGCGTCGCCGGCACCGGCGCCCACAGGCACGGGCACGGGCACGGGCCGCTTCGACATGCCGGTGGTGCTGCGCGACGGCCAGGTCTACGGCACGCTGCGCTGCGTGAGCGACGACCGGCGCACGCCCGTGGGCAGCCGCCCGGCCGACGCGCTGCGCTGCGTGGCGGTGCTGGTCGGACGGGAACTCGACCGGCACCGGCGCCGCGCCGCCTGAAGGCCGCGCGGACCCTGTCTTCGCCGGGCGGGACCGCCGGGCGCTTCGACCACCGCGCCTCAGCGAGCCCAGCGCAGCACCAGCGGATCGAGCCGCCGGGCCGCGTCCAGCAGGCCGGCGCGGACCTCGGGGCGCAGCGCGGGCCAGGGCGCGCGGGGCAGCTCGCAGTCGATCACGCCGCCCTCCTTCATCAGCGCCTTGGCGGCCAGGAAGCCGGCCTGCCGGTTCTCGTAATTGATCAGCGGCAGCCAGCGCGTGTACTGCGCCACGGCTTCCTCGCGGTCCCCGCCCGCGTAGGCGTCCATGATCCGGCGGATGCCGTCGGGAAAACCGCCACCGGTCATGGCGCCGGTCGCGCCCGCGTCCAGGTCGGCCAGCAGCGTGATGGCTTCCTCGCCGTCCCACGGCCCCTCGATGGCCTCGCCGCCCGCCTCGATCAGCTCGCGCAGCTTGGAGGCGGCGCCCGCCGTCTCGATCTTGAAGTAGCGCACCTGCTCGATCTCGCGCGCCATGCGGGCGAGGAAGGCCGCCGACAGCGGCGTGCCCGCGGCCGGCGCGTCCTGCACCATGACCGGGATGCCGATGGCGTCGGAGACGCCGGCGTAGAACTCGAAGACCTTGGCCTCGCTCACCCGGAAGGTGGCGCCGTGGTAGGGCGGCATCACCATCACCATGGCCGCGCCCAGGTCCTGCGCGCGGCGGCTGCGCTCGGCGCACACCCGGGTGCTGAAGTGCGTGGTGGTGACGATCACCGGCACGCGGCCGGCGACGTGCTCGAGGGCCACGCGGGTCAGCACCTCGCGGTCCTCGTCCGACAGCAGGAACTGCTCGGAGAAGTTCGCCAGGATGCACAGGCCGGTCGAGCCGGCGTCGATCATGAAGTCCAGGCAGCGCCTCTGGCTCGCCAGGTCGAGCCCGCCGGCTTCGTCGAAGGTGGTCGGCACGACCGGGAACACGCCCTTGAAGCGGGGCTGGCTGCGCGAGGGCGACGGGCTGAAGGACGGCATGGAGGGCTTCTTTCTCTCTTTCGGGAATTCGGAATCGATTCGATGTGGTGCGGTGCGGTGCGCTCAGTGCGAGTGGCGCGGCACCTCGTTGCCCCGGCAGCCGACCAGGAAGTCGAGGTCGCAGCCCTCGTCGGCCTGCAGCACGTGCTCGACGTAGAGCCGCCGGTAGCCGCCGTCGGCGGGGCCGGGTTCGGGCGCGATGGCGGCCAGGCGCTCGGCCAGTTCCGCCTCGGAGACGTCCAGGTGCAGGCGCCCGCCCGCGCAGTCCAGCTCGATCCAGTCGCCGTCGCGCACCGCCGCCAGCGGCCCGCCGGCCGCCGCCTCGGGCGCCACGTGCAGCACCACCGTGCCGTAGGCCGTGCCGCTCATGCGGGCGTCGGAGATGCGCACCATGTCCTTGACGCCGGCGCGCAGCAGCTTGGGCGGCAGGCCCATGTTGCCGACCTCGGCCATGCCGGGGTAGCCGCGCGGCCCGCAGTTCTTCAGCACCATCACCGAGTCGGCGTCGATGTCGAGCGACTCGTCGACGATGCGCGCCTTGTAGTGCTCCAGGTTCTCGAACACCACCGCGCGGCCGCGGTGCTGCAGCAGCGCCGGGGTGGCGGCCGAGGGCTTGAGCACCGCGCCGCGCGGCGCCAGGTTGCCGCGCAGCACGCAGATGCCGCCGTCGGCGAGCAGCGGCCTGTCCAGCGGCCGGATGACCTCGTCGTTGGTCTGCGGCGCGTCCTTGACGTTCTCCCACAGGCTGCGGCCGTTGACCGTGAGCGCGTCCGGGTGCGGCAGCAGGCCGGCCTCGCCCATGCGCCGCAGCACCGCCGGCAGGCCGCCGGCGTAGTAGAACTCCTCCATCAGGAAGCGGCCCGAGGGCATCAGGTCGACCAGCGTGGGCATGCCGCGTCCGATGCGGGTCCAGTCCTCCAGTTCCAGGGGCACGCCCATGCGCCCGGCGATCGCCTTGAGGTGGATGACGGCGTTGGTCGAGCCGCCGATGGCGGCATTGGCGCGGATGGCGTTCTCAAAGGCCTCGCGCGTCAGGATTCTCGACAGCGTCAGGCCCTCGCGCGCCATCTCGACGATGCGGCTGCCCGACAGGTGCGCCAGCACGTAGCGCCGCGCGTCGACCGCCGGGATGGCCGCGTTGTGCGGCAGCGAGGTGCCCAGCGCCTCGGCCATGCAGGCCATGGTCGAGGCCGTGCCCATCGTGTTGCAGGTGCCGGCCGAGCGCGACATGCCGCCCTCGGCCGAGAGGAACTGGTGCAGGTCGATCTCGCCGGCCTTGAGCGACTCGTGCAGCTGCCACACCGCCGTGCCCGAGCCGATGTCGCGCCCGTTCAGCTTGCCGTTGAGCATCGGCCCGCCGGTGACGACGATGGCCGGCACGTCGCAGCTCGCCGCGCCCATCAGCAATGCGGGCGTGGTCTTGTCGCACCCCGTCAGCAGCACCACGGCGTCGATCGGGTTGCCGCGAATGGCCTCCTCGACGTCCATGCTCGCCAGGTTGCGCGTGAGCATGGCGGTGGGCCTCAGGTTCGACTCGCCGCTGGAGAACACCGGGAACTCGACCGGGAAGCCGCCGGCCTCGTAGACGCCGCGCTTGACGTGCTCGGCGATCTTGCGGAAGTGGGCGTTGCAGGGCGTGAGTTCCGACCAGGTGTTGCAGATGCCGATCACCGGCCGGCCGTCGAACTCATGGTCGGGAATGCCCTGGTTCTTCATCCAGCTGCGGTACATGAAGCCGTTCTTGTCGGCGGTGCCGAACCACTCGGTGGAGCGGAGTTTCTTGGGGGTGGGACGCTCGGACATGGACGGACGGGGCCTGGTTGGAGGGACGCGGGATCGCGGTCGGCAAGGAAAGGGACGGACCGGGCCGGCCGGGCGGCCCGTCAGGGCGCCCGCCGCCCGGCGGTGAAGAAGCGCTGCAGCAGGCAGAACACGAACAGGAGCGCGCCCACGACGATGCGCGTCCACCAGGAACTCAGCGTGCCGTCGAAGGCGATCAGCGTCTGGATGATGCCCAGCATCAGCACGCCGAACAGCGTGCCCGCCACGTAACCGACGCCGCCGCTGAGCAGCGTGCCGCCGATCACCACCGCCGCGATGGCGTCGAGCTCCAGGCCGACCGCGTGCAGCCCGTAGCCCGAGAGCATGTAGAACGTGAACAGCACGCCCGCCAGCGCCGAGCACAGCCCCGACAGCGCGTACACGCCGATCAGCGTGCGGCGCACCGGCAGGCCCATCAGCCGCGCCGAGGCCTCGCTGCCGCCGATGGCGTAGACCGCGCGGCCGAACGGCGTGCCGTGCGCCACGAACACCGCCACGGCCAGCACGGCCAGGGCGATCACCGCCCCCAGCGAGAGTGAGGCGCCGCCGCCCAGCGGCACGCGCAACTGCGCCAGGCCGGCGTAGGCCTCGCTGGTGATGCTGACCGAGTCGATGCTGATGAGATAGCACAGCCCACGCGCGAGGAACATGCCCGCGAGCGTGACGATGAAGGGCTGCAGGCGGAAGCGCTCGATGAGGAAACCCATCGCGCCGCCGAAGACCGTGCCCATCGCCAGCACCAGCGGGATGGTGGCCAGCGGACTCCAGCCGTGGTGCTCGACCAGCGAGGCCGACACCATCGTCGTCAGCGCCACGACCGAGCCGACCGACAGGTCGATGCCGCCGGCGAGGATGACGAAGGTCATGCCCACCGCCACCACCACCAGGAAGGCGTTGTCGATCAGCAGGTTGAGGAACACCTGGGCCGAGAAGAAGCCGTCGTAGCGCAGCGATCCCAGCAGCGCCATGGCCGCGAAGAGCGACACCGTCGCGGCCAGCGGCAGGTACTTCGGGTCGAGGCGCCGCGCCGGCGCGACGGCGCGGCCGTGCGCGGCCGGACGCGCCCGCGGCGCGACGGGGCGGTCGGCGAGCGCGGTCATCGCGCCGCCCCCGATGGCGCCCGTACCGCCAGCACGCGCAGCGCGTCGCGGAACTCGGCCGACTGCAGCAGCATCACCGCGAAGACCACCACCGCCTTGACCACCAGGTTGATCTCCGGCGGCACGCCCAGCGAGTAGATGGCGTAGGTCAGCGTCTGGATGATGAGCGCGCCGATCATGCTGCCCACCAGGCTGAAGCGCCCGCCGGTCAGCAGCGTGCCGCCCAGCGTCACGGCCAGGATGGCGTCGAGCTCGAGCAGCGCGCCGGCGTTGTTGCCGTCGGCGCTCTTGACGTTGGAGCTGATCAGCAGGCCGGCCAGCCCCGCGCACAGCCCGCACACCGCGTAGGCGCCGACGACCAGGCGCCGGGCGTTCACGCCGGCCACGCGCGCCGCCGTCGGGTTGATGCCCACGGCCTGCAGGAACAGCCCGAGCGCGCTGCGCGTGGCCGCGAGGTGCAGCGCGCAGAAGACGCCCGCCACGACGAAGATCGAGAACGGCAGGCCCAGCAGGTGGCCCCCGCCGATGAAGAAGAACGGCGGGTGGTAGATGGTGAGGATCTGGCCGTCCGTGACGAGCTGCGCGACGCCCCGGCCGGCCACCATCAGGATGAGCGTGGCGATGATGGGCTGCATGCCCGCGCCGGCCACCAGCGCGCCGTTCCACAGCCCGCACAGCAGCGCGACGCCCAGCGCCGCGCCCATGGCCAGCGGCAGGCCGAAGCGGCTCGTGCCGTCGGCCGCGCCGCCGATCATCCAGGCCGCCACGGCCGCCGAGATCGCCACCACCGCGCCCACCGAGATGTCGATGCCGCGCGTGGCGATCACCAGCGTCATGCCCAGCGACACCAGCATCAGCGGCGCGGCGCGGTTGAGGATGTCGATCAGGCTGCCGTAGAGATGGCCGTCGCGCCATTCGAGGCGCAGGAAACTCGGATTGAAGGCCGCGTTGACGGCCAGCAGCAGCGCCAGCGTGACCAGGGGCCAGGCCAGGGAATGGCGCAGCGCACGCAGCAGGGGGGAGGAGGCGTCGGACATCGGGGATGGCGGGGGAGGAATGAGGGCCCGGCGGTCAGGCCGGCTGGGCCGCGATGAGTTCGTAGACCGCGTCCTCGGTGCAGCCGCCGGGCAGCTCCCCGACCTTCACGCGGTCACGCAGCACCACGATGCGGTGCGCCACGCGCACCACCTCGGCGATCTCCGAGGAGATGAAGAGCACCGCCATGCCGCCCTGGGCCAGCTTCAGGATCTGTTCCATGATGTCCTGCTTGGCGGCGACGTCGATGCCCCGCGTGGGCTCGTCCAGGATCAGCAGGCGCGGCCCGGTGGCCAGCCAGCGCGCGATCACCGCCTTCTGCTGGTTGCCGCCCGACAGCAGGCCGATCGGCGTCTCGATGCTCGCGGTGCGGATGCCCAGCAGCGCGACGAAGTGCTCGGCCAGCCTGGCCTGCTCGGCGAGCGGCAGGAAGCGGCCGGCGCCCATGCGCGCCTGCAGGGCCAGCGCGATGTTCTCGCGCACCGACAGCTCCGCGACGATGCCATCGGTCTTGCGCTCCTCCGGACACAGCGCGAGCCCGGCGGCGATGGCGTCGGCCGGGCTGGCGAAGCGCACCTCGCGCCCGTCGATGCGCAGCACCCCGGCGTCGGGCGCCTCCAGCCCGAAAAGCAGGCGCGCGAGTTCCGTGCGGCCGGCGCCCAGCAGCCCGGCCAGGCCGACCACCTCCCCGGCGCGCAGCCTGAGGTCGATCGGCTGGAGCTGGCCGGCCTGCGCCAGGCCGCGCGCCTCCAGCAGCGCGGCGCCGTCGTCGTCGGCCACCTCCGGCGGCGCCCGCCGCGCCTGCTGCGCGGCGAGTTCGCGCCCGAGCATGGCGGCGATCAGCGCCGGCGCGGGCAGCTCGGCCACCGGCCATTCGCCGACCCAGCCGCCGTTGCGCAGCACCGTGATGCGGTCGGACACCGCGTAGACCTGGGCCATGAAGTGCGTGACGAAGACGATCGCCAGGCCCTCGCCGCGCAGCCGGCGCAGCACGGCGAAGAGCTTCCGCACCTCGTCGTCGTCCAGGCTGGAGGTCGGCTCGTCGAGGATCAGCACCTTCGAGCGCAGGCCCAGCGCGCGCGCGATGGCCACCATCTGCTGCACCGCCACGGGGTAGCTCGACAGCAGCCGGGTGACGTCGATGTCCAGGCCGATGCGCGCGAGCAGCGCGCGCGCCTGGTCCTCGACCCGCGTCCAGTCGATGCGCCGGGCCTGCGCCCAGCCCCGGCGCGGGTAGCGCCCGGCGAAGACGTTCTCGGCGACCGAGAGGTTCGGGCACAGGTTCACCTCCTGGTAGACCGTGCTGATGCCCAGGCGCTGCGCGTCCACCGGCGTGGCGGGCCGGATCACCCGGCCGTCGAGCCGCACCTCGCCCGCGCTGGCGGGGAAGACGCCCGTGAGCACCTTGATGAGGGTCGACTTGCCCGCCCCGTTCTGCCCCATCAGCGCGTGGATCTCGCCGGGGTACAGGCGCAGGCGCACGTCGCGCAGCACGTCGATGGCGCCGAAGCGCTTGCCGATGCCGGCCAGCTCCAGCACCGGCGTGGCCGGCGCGGCCCGCGCGGCGGGTTCCGACGTGTCGATCGAGACGAAACCGTCCGCCGTCGCGGACGCCTCGGTCGTGGGAGGGAGGTTCATCGCCGTCGGCCCGGGGGTCCGGACGTCGCCGTGGCGGCGATCGTCCCGGGAAAGGTGCGTGGTGGGGGAAGCCATCGTTCGGGGGCGTCGCGGTGGTCGCGGGGGCCGGCGCGAGGCCCGGGACTCAGTACTTCCGCTTCGGGAACTCGGCCGCCGCCGTCTCCATCGGGAAGATGCCTTCCTCGGTCAGGATGCGCTTGGGCACCGGCTTGCCCGCCAGGATGTCCTTGACGGCGGTCATCAGCTGCGGGCCGAGCAGCGGGCTGCATTCGACCGACACGTTGAGCTTGCCGGCCATCATGGCCTGGAAGGCGCCCTTGACGCCGTCGATCGAGACGATGGTGATGTCCTGCGCCGGCTTGAGCCCGGCCTCCTCGATGGCCTGGATGGCGCCGATGGCCATGTCGTCGTTGTGCGCGTAGAGGACGTTGATGTTCTTCCCCTCGGCCTTCAGGAAGGCTTCCATCACCTCCTTGCCCTTGGCGCGCGTGAAATCCCCGGTCTGCGATCGCACGATCTTGAATTTCGGATCGGCCTTGACGATCTCCTCGAAGCCCTTCTTGCGGTCGATGGCCGGCGCCGAGCCCACCGTGCCCTGCAGTTCGACGATGCGTACCTCGCCGGTCTTGCCCTTCATGCGCTCGACCAGCCAGCGCCCGGCCTTGCGGCCCTCCTCGACGAAGTCCGAGCCCATGAACGTGACGTAGAGCGAGGTGTCCTTGGCGTTGACGGCGCGGTCGGTCAGCACCACCGGGATCTTCGCCGCCTGGGCCTCGCGCAGCACGTTGTCCCAGCCCGACTCCACGACCGGCGAGAAGGCGATCACGTCGACCTTCTGCGCGATGAAGGCGCGCAGCGCCTTGATCTGGTTCTCCTGCTTCTGCTGGGCGTCGGAGAACTTCAGCTCGATGCCCGCGTCCTTCGCCGCCGACTTGATCGACTCCGTGTTGGCGGTGCGCCATTCGCTCTCCGCGCCGACCTGGCTGAAGCCGAGCACGATCTTCTTCTGCGCGAAGGCGAAGCCCGGCAGGAGGGCCGACGCGCCCAGCGTCGTGGCGGCCGCGGCGATGAGGTGTCTGCGATGGGTGTCCATGGGTCGGTCTCCTGTGGCCGCGTCGGCGGCGCTGTTGTTGTCGGCGGAACTCGGTGGGCAGTGTAAGAATGGAATTGGCATTGATCAAATATCTTTTTGATCAAAACAGATATCGATCCACGCATCCACGCAAACCCCATGTCCGCACCAACCGACAACATTCACTGGTTCCTCCGGGCGCGCCTGAAGACGCGCCAGCTGCTGCTGCTCTCGGCCCTGGCCGACGAGGGCAACATCCACGGCGCCGCCCGGGTGCTGCACATGACGCAGCCCGCCGCCTCCAAGCTGCTCAAGGACCTCGAGGACGCGCTGGAGGTGCCGCTGTTCGAGCGCCTGCCGCGCGGCATGCGCCCGACCTGGTACGGCGAGACCATGATCCGCCACGCGCGCGAGGCGCTCGCCAGCCTGAACATGGCGCACGAGGAACTGACCGCGCTCAAGTCCGGGCGCTTCGGCCAGGTGGGGGTGGGGGCCATCACCTCGCCGGCGCTGGCCCTGCTGCCGCCGGCCGTCGCCCTGGTCAAGCGCGAGCAGCCGAGCCTGCGCGTGGTGCTGGAGATCGAGACCAGCCCGGTGCTGATCGAGCGGCTGCGCCAGGGACGCCTGGACATCCTGGTCGCGCGCTTCCTGGGCGAGGAGGACAAGGCCAACCTGCGCTACGAGCCGCTCACGGGCGAGCCGGTGTGCGCGGTGGCGCGCCCGGGCCATCCGCTCGCCGGCCAGAGCGGGCTGGCGCTGCGCGACGTCGTCGGCGCGAGCTGGATCGTGCCGCCGGCGGGCAGCGTGCTGCGCCACCGCTTCGACCTGATGTTCCAGGAGGCGGCCCTCACGCCGCCGTTCAACGTCGTGGAGTCCGCCGCGCTGCTGTTCATCACGCGCATGCTCCAGCAGAGCGACATGCTGTGCGTGATGGCCGCCGAGGTCGCGCGCTACTACGCCTCGCACGGCATCCTGGAGATCCTGCCGCTCGCCATGCCCTGCCACATGGACGACTTCGGCTTCATCACCCGCACCGACCGGGTGCTGTCGCCCGGCGCGGCGCTGCTGCTGCAGGCGCTCCGGACGGCCAGCCTGCCGGTCTACGGCCGGCGGCCCGAGCCGGCCTGAATCCCGGCCGGCGCCCGGCGCCTAGACCCAGCCGGCGTCGACCGTGAACTCCTGCGCCGTGCACATCGCCGCGTCGTCGGAGGCCAGGAACAGCACCATGCGCGCGATGTCGTGCGGCTGCAGCTTGTCGGGCAGGCACTGGTTGCGCTGCAGTTCGCGCTCGCCCTCCTCGTCGAGCCACAACGCGATCTGGCGCTCGGTCATGACCCAGCCGGGCGAGACCGTGTTGATGCGGATGCGGTCGCGTCCCAGCGTGCGCGCCAGCCCGCGCGTGAGGCCGTTGACCGACGACTTGGCGATGGCGTAGCACGGGTAGCCCGCGCCCTTGCCCTGCCAGCCGGTCGAGCCCAGGTTGATCACCGACCCCGCGCCCCGCCGGCGCATGCCCGCCACCACCGCCTGGATGGCGAAGAAGGCCGGCCGCTCGTTGATGGCCATGCGGTCGTCGTAGTAGCCGGGCGTGACCGATTCGAGCGTGTGGCGGTCGTCGCTCGCCACGTTGTTGACCAGCACGGCGAAGTCGCCGAGCGCCTCGGCCGCCTCCGCGATCGCGGCCTGCAGCGCCGCGACGTCGCGCACGTCGCACGCGCGCCACCACGGCGCGGGGTCGCCGGCGGCCTCGACGGCGGCGGCGAGCGCGCGGCTGGGCGCCTCGGCGATGTCGACGAAGGCGACCCGCGCGCCCTGCGCGGCGAACGCCCGCACGATCGCCGCGCCGATGCCGCTGCCCCCGCCGGTGACGAAGACCGCGCGGCCGCGCAGGCTCGGATGGGTGGCGGAAGGGGAAGGCGCGTCGCCCGCGCCGGCGCCGGTGGCTCCGGGCGTTGTCTCTTCGTTCATTGCAAACCTTGTATTGATATATATTGAAAACGCTTCTTTTCATTATCAATATGCCTTGATACGATCCGACGCGTCAAGCGACTCCTCCGGCGCCCCCCGCCGACACGCCCCGTGAACACAGACCGCGCCGCGCCGCCCGCTCCCCTCCCCCTCGGCCCGCCGCGCTGCGTGTGGGACGCCGGCGCCCTGCTCGGTGAAGGCGCCCTGTGGTCGCCCCGGCTGCAGGCGCTGTGGTGGGTCGACATCCTCGGCCGGCGGCTGCATCGCCTGCGGCCGGCCGACGGGGACCGCGCCAGCTGGACCTTCGACGAGGAGATCTCGGCGGTGGCCGAGTTCGCCGACGACGCGGCGGGGGCGGGGCGGGACGGCCGCGCGGCCGCGCCGGGCCTGCTGCTGGTCACGCTGCGGCGCGGCTTCGCCACCTTCGACCCGGCGACCGGCGAGACGCGCTACCGCCACCGGCCGGACGAGCCCGCCACCAACCGCTTCAACGACGGCAGGTGCGACGCGCGCGGCCGCTTCTGGGGCGGCACCATGGACTTCGACTGCGTGGCGCCCGCCGGCGCGCTCTACCGCCACGACCCCGACGGCGCCACCACCCGCCACGACGCCGGCTTCGCCGTCACCAACGGCCCGACGTGGTCGGCCGACGGCGCCACGATGTACTTCAACGACACGGTGCGCGGCACCGTGCTGGCCTACGACTTCGACGCCGTCGCCGGCACCCTGTCGAACCGCCGGCCCTGGCTGCGCCTGCCGCGCGGCGACGGCCTGCCCGACGGCATGACGACCGACGCGGCCGGCCGCGTGTGGATCGCGCGCTGGGGCGCCGGCTGCGTGAGCTGCCACGACCCGGTCAGCGCCTCCGAGCTGGGCCGCATCGCGCTGCCGGCACGCCAGATCACCAGTTGCGCCTTCGGCGGCCCCGACCTGCGCACGCTCTACGTCACCAGCGCCGCCACCGGGCTGGACGCCGCCGACCGCGCGGCGCAACCGCTCGCGGGCGGCCTCTTCGCCATCGAGCTCGACGGCCCCGGCCGGCCGGCCCACCGCTTCGGACCCCACGCCCCATGACCTCCCCGACGACCCATCCTGTCACCTGGCTGCGGCACGCCGGCCAGCGGCTCGGCCTCGTGCCCACGCTCGGCGGCGGGGTCGCCGCCTGGGTCCGCGAGGCGGCCGACGGCGGCGCGCCGCTGGACCTCTGGCGGCCCTGGGACGGCGTCACGCCCGACCGCTACCGGCTGGCCTCGTTCGCGATGGTGCCGTGGTCCAACCGCATCGGCGGCGGCGGCTTCGCGCACGACGGCGCGTTCCATCCCATGCGCCCGAACCGCGCGGGCGAGCCCTACCCGATCCACGGCGACGGCTGGCTGCAGCCGTGGACGCTCGCGCAGCCGGACGACGACACGATGGTCATGGCGCTGGCCTCGCGCCGCTTCGACGGCAACCCCCACGACTACGACGCGGTGCAGACCTTCCGCCTGGTCGAGGGCGGGCTCGACCAGCGCGTGGAAGTCACCCACCGGGGCGCCGACCCGCTGCCCTACGGCCTGGGCCTGCACCCCTGGTTCCCGCGCACCGCGGCCACGCGCGTGCGGGCGCCGGTGCGCGGCGTCTGGCGATGCGGCGCCGACCCGATGCCGACCGGGCACACGCGCGAGCTGCCCGAGGGCTGGACGCTGGACGCCGGCATGTCGGCCTGGGGCGGGCTGATCGACAACGGCTTCACCGGCTGGGACGGCCACGCGCACGTCGACTGGCCCGAGCACCGGCTGCGGCTGCGCGTCGCGCAGCGCGCGCCGGCCCTCGGCGGCGGCGCCGTCGCCACCGAAGGTTTCTGCCTGGTCTACCGGCCACCGGAGGGACCGGCCTTCTGCTTCGAACCGATCACCCATCCCATCGACGCCTTCCACCTGCCGGGACGGCCCGGCCTGCGCGTGCTGGCCACGGGCGAGTCGATGCGGCTGGACGTCGCCTGGCGCTTCGAGGCGCTCTAGGCGGGCCGCGCCGGGCCGCCCGCCCTCAGTCCTCCAGGTCGAAGCGCATCTGCAGCTGCCGCACGATGCGCGCGATGTCGGTGCGGTAGCGCCCGGGGTCGCTCACGACGCGCACGGTCCAGTTCGGGCCGCCCTCCTCGGCCTCGATGCCCACGACGCCGCCCGCGTGCACGTCGGTGGACCGGCCCCGCAGTTCGGGGATGGCCTCGATGCGTTCGATCAGCAGGGCCTGTAGTTCGGCGGCGGTGCGGGTGGGTCGGTTCATGGACGCGGGGGTGGTGCGGGGACGCTCAGACGACGAGGCGGTAGCCCACGGCGGTCTCCGTGAGCAGGTGCCGTGGCTGGGCCGGGTCGGCCTCCAGCTTCTGCCGCAGGTGGCCCATGTAGACGCGCAGGTAATGGCCCTGGTCGACGTGGGAGGGGCCCCACACGTCGCGCAGCAGCTGGCGCTGGGTGAGCACCCGGCCCGGGTTGGCCACCAGCGCGGTCAGCAGCCGGTACTCGGTCGGGGTCAGGTGGACCTCGGCGCCCCGGCGGCGCACCACCCGGGCGAGGCGGTCGACCTCGACCTCGCCGAAGCGGAACACGACGTCGCCGCCGGCCTCGGCCGATGCGCCGCCGGCGGCGCCCTGCCGGCGGCGCAGGTTGGCCCGCACGCGCGCCAGCAGCTCGCCGGTGCCGAAGGGCTTGGTCAGGTAGTCGTCGGCGCCCGCGTCCAGGGCGGCGATCTTGTCGGCCTCGTCGATGCGCGCCGACAGCACGATGATCGGCACCGCCGACCAGCCGCGGACGTCGCGGATCAGGTCGATGCCGTCGCCGTCGGGCAGGCCCAGGTCCAGCACCACCAGGTCGGGCGAGCGCGTGCCGACGGCCGCCGTGCCCTCGCGCAGCGACCCCGCCTCGTGCACCTGCCAGCCCTCGGCCTCCAGGGCGCCGCGCACGAAACGGCGGATCTGCGGTTCGTCCTCGACGACGATGGCGACGGGCGGGTTCACGGGGCCGCTCCAGGGGGCCGGGCCGTCACCGCCGCCCCGGACGGCTCGGCCGTCTCGGCCGGCTCCGGGACGCCGGGCGGCGCGCGGCGCGGCAGGACGAGGGTGAATTCCGCGCCGCCGTGCGCGCCGTCGGCCGCCGCGATCGTGCCGCCGTGCGCCTGGACGATCGCCTTGCAGATGGCCAGGCCGAGGCCGACGCCCGGCGTGGCCGATTCGGCCTGGCCGCGCGTGAACTTGTCGAACAGGGCGTGCGCGCGGCCGCGCATCGACGGCGGCAGTCCGGGGCCGTGGTCGCGCACCGCGACCACCAGGGCGGCGTCGGTGGCGTGCGCCGCGATCACGATCGGCGGCGCGCCGTACTTCGCGGCGTTCTCCAGCAGGTTGACCAGCACGCGCTCCATCAGCACGGCGTCGAACTCCACCAGCGGCAGGTCGGGCGCGAGGTCGGTCGCCACCACGCGCTCGCCGAGCGCGGGACGCGCCACGCGGATCGCCGCGCCGACCACCTCCTCCACCGACTGCCATTCGCGCCGGAGCGCCACGGCGGCGCCGCCGCCGGCCTCCAGGCGCGCCATGTCCAGCAGGTTGCCCACCAGCGCATGCAGGGCGCGCGCCTGCGCCACGATGGCGCGCGCCGTCTCCGCGCGCGCGCGGTCGGCCGGCGACCCGGCCGTCTCCGTTTCCGGTGCCTGCAGCGAGTCGGCCAGCCCGACGAGCGCGGTCAGCGGCGTGCGCACGTCGTGCGAGATCGCCGCGAGCAGCGTGTTGCGCAGCGACTCCGATTCCATCTCCACCACCGCCCGCTGCGCCACCTCGACGTAGTGGACGCGTTCCAGCGCGATGGCGATCTGGCGCGCGAGCGTCTCCAGCTGCCGCGCCTGCTCCGGGATGCGCAGCCAGCGCGGCCGCGCCGGGCGCAGCGCCAGCACGCCGCGCACCCGCATCGGCGCGGCGAGCGGCACGCAGTGCCACGGCTGCGCGGCGAGCGTGGCGGTGCCCAGGCCGGCGCTGCGGCCCTGGGCGAAGGCCCATTCGGCCACGCCCATGTCGAAGCCCTCGGGCAGCGGCTCGGGTGGCACGAGGCGATCGGCCGCGTCGGCCACCAGCACCCGCGCCGCGCCGCCGAAGTGGCGCTGCACGGCCGCCGCGCCCAGCGCCGCCACCTGCGCGTGTTCCAGCGCGCCGGACAGTTCGCGCGTCAGCTCGAACAGCGACTGCGCGCGCCGCTCGCGGCTCGCCGACACGCGCGCGGTGAAGCGCAAGCCGGCGGTGAGCTGGCCCACCAGCAGCCCGACGGCGAGCATGACGGCGAAGGTCACGAGGTACTGCACGTCGCTGATGGCGAAGGACCAGCGCGGCGTGACGAAGAAGAAGTCGAAGGCGGCCACGTCGAGCAGCGCCGCCAGCGCCGCCGGCCCGCGCCCGAAGCGCATCGCGATGCCGACCACGCCCAGCAGGAACAGCATGACGATGTTGACCTCCTCCAGCACGCCCGACAGCGGCGTGGCGACCAGCGTCACGGCGACGGCGGCGACCACCGCCCAGACGTGGCCGTGCCTGCGCCCGGACGCGCCGTCGGCGGCGTCGGCGCCGTCCGTGTCCCCTCCGGGCGCGTCGGGCGCGTCCTCCGGCGCGCCCGTGCGGCGGCCGGCGAGCCGGCGCGCGTCCGGCGCCGTGGCGGCCTCCACGATGTCGAGCGACGGCGCGCGGCGCGCCAGCGCGCGGGCGAGCGACGCCCGGGGCCAGGCGCGGCGCCAGCCGGTCGCCGCGCCGGGCCGTCCGATCACCAGCGTGGCGCAGTTCAGGCGCCGGGCCTCGGCGGCCAGGGCGCGGGCCACGTCGGCCCCGGTCAGCACCGCCGTCGCCGCGCCCAGCTCGCCCGCGAGTTCGAGCACCGCCAGGATGCGGTCGCGCCGCCACGCCGGCAGGCGCTGCAGGGCGGGCGTCTCCACGTAGGCCGCGTGCCAGCGCACGTTGAGCCGCGCGGCCAGGCGGGCGGCCGCGCGCACGGTCTGCGCCGCGTCCTCGCGCGGGCCGACGCACGCCAGGATCGCGCCGGAGGTGTCCCAGGCCTGCAGGCCGCCCTCGCCGGCCCCGTCCCCGGACGCGCTGCCGGACTGCGCCACGCGCCAGCCGCGCATGTCGTCCTCCACGTGCTCGGCGGTACGCCGCAGGGCGATCTCGCGCAGCGCGATCAGGTTGCCCTTGCGGAAGAAGTTGCGCGCCGCCCGCTCGGCCTGCGCCGGCAGGTAGACCTTGCCGGCCGCCAGCCTCGCAGTGAGCTCGTCGGGCGTGACGTCGACCAGCACCACCTCGTCGGCCTCGTCGAGCACGCGGTCGGGCACCGTCTCCTGGACGCGCACGCCGGTGATGGCGCCGATGGTGCCGTTCAGGCCCTCCAGGTGCTGCACGTTGAGCGCCGACCATACCTCGATGCCGGCGTCGAGCAGCTCGCGCACGTCCTGCCAGCGCTTGGCATGGCGCGAGCCCGGCGCATTCGAATGCGCCAGCTCGTCGACCAGCAGCACCTCGGGCCGGCGCGCCAGCGCGGCGTCGAGGTCGAACTCGCCCAGCGCGTGGCCGCGCCGCGCGACCTCCCGCAGCGGCAGCCGCGCCAGGCCCTCGAGCAGGGCGGCGGTCTCGGCGCGGCCGTGCGTCTCGACCACCCCGATCAGCACGTCGCGGCCGGCGGCGTGCTCGCGGCGGGCGGCGACGAGCATCGCCCAGGTCTTGCCGACACCGGCGTTGGCGCCGAAGTAGATGCGCAGGCGGCCCCGCGCGGCGCGCGCCGTCTCGCCGCGCCACTGGGCGAGCAGCGCGTCGGGGTCGGGGCGGAGGGGTTCGGGCATGGGACGGACGGACGGTCAGGGCGCGCGCGGGCGGCGCGCGCCGGCCGAGCGTACCGCGCCGTGCCGATGCCGGCGCACCGTGCGCCGCAGCACGAACCACGCGAAGCCCAACGGCAGGCAGAAGGTCGCGCACGCGCAGAGCACGCGGAGCAGGTCGAGGCGGTCCATGCGCCCGGTCCCTCAGCGCAGGGCGTCGAGCGCCAGGTTCAGCGCCAGCACGTTGACGCGGGGCTCGCCCAGCACGCCGGCCCAGCGCGGCTCGGTCCCGCGCTCGACCAGCGCCGCGACCCGCTCCACCGGCAGGCCCCGCGCACGGGCGACGCGGGCGATCTGGTAGCGCGCGGCGGCCGGGCTGATGTCCGGGTCCAGCCCGCTCGCCGAGGTCGTCACCAGGTCCACCGGCACCGGCGCCGTGTTGCCCGGATCGGCCGCACGCAGCGCCGCGACGCGGCCTCGCACGGCCTCCACCAGCGCCGGGTTGAGCGGCCCCAGGTTGGCGCCGCCGGACGCGTTCGCGTCGTAGGGCGCCGGCGCCGTCGCCGAGGGCCGGCCCCAGAAGTGCCGGGGCTCGGTGAACGACTGGCCGATCAGGCGCGAGCCGACGACGCGGCCGTCGCGCTCGATCAGGCTGCCGGCGGCCTGGGCGGGGAAGGCGGCGCGCGCGACACCCGCGACGGCCAGCGGATAGAGCAGGCCGGTGAGCGCGCTGAACAGCGCGAGCAGCACGAGCGCGGGACGGAGGATGGAGGTCATGGCGTGGAGGTTCCGGTGGGAGGGGCGGGTCGCGGGCCTAGGCCAGGCCGAGCGCGACCAGCAGGAGGTCGATGAGCTTGATGCCGGCGAAGGGCACCACCAGGCCGCCCAGGCCGTAGATGGCGAGGTTGCGGCGCAGCAGCGCGGCCGCGCCCACCGGCCGGTAGCGCACGCCCTTCAGCGCCAGCGGGATCAGGAAGACGATCACCAGCGCGTTGAAGATCACCGCGCTCAGGATGGCCGACGACGGGCTGCCCAGGCGCATCACGTCGAGCGCGCCGAGCTGCGGGTAGGTGCCCACGAAGATCGCCGGGATGATGGCGAAGTACTTGGCCACGTCGTTGGCGATGGAGAAGGTGGTGAGCGAGCCGCGCGTCATCAGCAGCGCCTTGCCGGTCTCCACCACCTCCAGCAGCTTGGTCGGGTTGGAGTCGAGGTCGACCATGTTGCCGGCCTCCTTGGCGGCCTGCGTGCCGCTGCCCATGGCCACCGCCACGTCGGCCTGGGCCAGCGCGGGGGCGTCGTTGGTGCCGTCGCCGGTCATGGCGACCAGGCGGCCCTCGGCCTGGTAGCGGCGGATCAGCGCGAGCTTGTCCTCGGGCGTGGCCTCGGCCAGGAAGTCGTCGACGCCGGCCTCCGCCGCGATGGCGGCGGCGGTGAGCGGGTTGTCGCCGGTGATCATGATGGTGCGGATGCCCATCGCGCGCAGTTCGGCGAAGCGCTCGCGGATGCCGGCCTTGACGATGTCCTTGAGCTCGACGACGCCCAGCGCGCGCGCGCCCTCGGCCACGGCCAGCGGCGTGCCGCCACGCCGCGCGACGTCCTCGGCGGCGCGCAGGACCTCGGGGGCCATCGTGCCGCCGAGCGCCTCGACGTGCCGGCGCACCGCCGCCACCGCGCCCTTGCGCAACGCCCCCGTGCCGCCGTCGCCCGCCGGCGCGCCGGGCGCGCCGGACGCGGCCGGCAGGTCGGCGCCGCTCATGCGCGTGTGGGCCGTGAAGGCCACCGGGCGCGCGCCCTCGACCGCGGCGTCCGACACGCCCTGGCGCCGCGCCAGCTCGACGATGCTGCGGCCCTCGGGCGTCTCGTCGGCCAGCGAGGCCAGCAACGCCACGCGCGCCAGCCGCGCGGGCTCGACGCCCGGGGCCGGCAGGAAGGCGTCGGCCTGGCGGTGGCCGTGCGTGATGGTGCCGGTCTTGTCCAGCAGCAGCACGTCGACGTCGCCCGCCGCCTCGACCGCGCGGCCCGAGGTCGCGATCACGTTGGCCTGCATCATCCGGCTCATGCCGGCCACGCCCACGGCCGCCAGCAGCCCGCCGATGGTCGTGGGGATCAGGCAGACCAGCAGCGCGACCAGCGCGGTCAGCGACACCACCGTGCCCGCGCCCATCGCGCCGACGGCGAAGACCGAGAACGGCAGCAGCGTGACGGTGACCATCAGGAACACCAGCGTCAGCGCCACCAGCAGAACGGTCAGCGCGACCTCGTTGGGCGTGCGCTGGCGCCGGGCGGTCTCGACCATGCCGATCATGCGGTCGAGGAACGATTCGCCCGGGTTCACGCCCACGCGCACCACCAGCCAGTCCGACAGCACGCGGGTGCCGCCGGTGACGGCGCTGAAGTCGCCGCCCGACTCGCGCACCACCGGCGCCGACTCGCCCGTGATGGCGCTCTCGTCGACCGCGGCCACGCCCTCGATCACCTCGCCGTCGAGCGGGATCACGTCGCCGGCCTCGACCCACACGACGTCGTCGCGGCGCAGTTCGCTCGCGCGCACCGGCAGGAAGCCGCCGTCGCGGCGCGGCGTCTTCAGCTTGCGCGCCCAGGTGTCCTGGCGCAGGCCGCGCAGCGACGCCGCCTGCGCCTTGCCGCGCCCCTCGGCCAGCGCCTCGGCGAAATTGGCGAACAGCACCGTGAACCACAGCCACACCGCGGTGGCGCCGGCGAAGGACGGCGGCATGCCGCCGTCCTCCGGGTGGGTCAGCGCGTGCACCCACAGCAGCGTGGTCAGCACGCTGCCGACGTAGACGATGAACATGACCGGATTGCGCCACTGCACGCGCGGATCGAGCTTGGCCACCGCGCCGCGCAGCGCCGGGACGACCAGGGCCGCGTCGAACAGGGAAAGGGACGAACTGCCTGACATGGGGAGATCCTTCAGTGGCGCGATGCCATGAGTTGTTCGACGACCGGGCCGAGGGCGAGCGCCGGCACGTAGTTCAGCAGGCCCACCAGCACCACCGTGCCCACCAGCAGCGCGACGAACAGCGGCCCGTGCGTGGGCATGGTGCCGGCCGTGGCGGGCAGGCGCGGCTTGGCCGCCAGCGCCCCCGCGATGGCCAGCACCGGCACGATCATCCCGAAGCGGCCCAGCCACATCGCCACCGCCAGCAGCGCGTTGTAGAACGGCGTGTTGGCCGAGAGCCCGGCGAACGCGCTGCCGTTGTTGTTGGCCGCCGAGGTCAGCGCGTAGAGGATTTCCGAGAACCCGTGCGGCCCCGGATTGGCGATGCCCGCGCGGCCCGCCCCCAGGCTCACCGCGAGCGCGGTGCCCGCGAGCACCAGCATCGGCGTGACCAGGATGGCCACGGAGGTCAGCTTCATCTCGTGCACCTCGATCTTCTTGCCGAGGTACTCCGGCGTGCGGCCGATCATCAGGCCGGCGATGAAGACCGCCAGGATGGCGAAGACCAGCATGCCGTAGAGCCCGCTGCCGACGCCGCCGAAGACCACCTCCCCCAGCTGCATCAGCACCATCGGCACCATGCCGCCCAGCGGCGTGAAGGCGTCGTGCATGCCGTTGACCGCGCCCACGGAGGCCGCCGTCGTCACGGTCGCGAACAGCGCCGTGCCCGCGATGCCGAAGCGCGTCTCCTTGCCTTCCATGTTGCCGCCGGCCTGCAGCGCGCCCGCCGCCTGGTCCACGCCCAGGGGCGTCAGCAGCGGATTGCCCGCCTGCTCGGCCGGCACGATGACCGCCACGGCGGCGACGAACAGCACCGTCATGGCCGCCAGCAGCGCCCAGCCCTGGCGCCGGTCGCCCACCACCCGGCCGAACGCGAAGCACAGGGCGGTCGGGATCAGGAACATCGCCAGCATCTGCGCGAAGTTGGTCAGCGCCGTCGGGTTCTCGAAGGGATGGGCCGAGTTGGCGTTGAAGAAGCCGCCGCCGTTGGTGCCCAGCACCTTGATCGCCTCCTGCGAGGCCACCGGCCCCATGGCGATGGCCTGCGTCGCGAACGTGCCGGTGGCCGTCGCGGTGGCCGCCAGCGGGGTCGCCGCGCGCGGCGCGTCGAAGTTCTGGACCACGCCCTGGCCGGCCAGGAACAGCGCGAACACGAAGGCCAGCGGCAGCAGCAGCCAGAGCGTGATGCGCGTGACGTCGACCCAGAAGTTGCCGATGGCGCCGCGCGGCGCCGCGTCGCCGCCCCCGGCCTCGGTCCCGGTGCCCTTGCCGGCGCCGCGCGCGGCGAAGCCCCGGGCCAGCGCGAAGGCGACCGCGATGCCGGTGGCCGCCGACAGGAAGTTCTGCACCGCCAGGCCGAGCATCTGCGTGAGGTGGCTCATCGTCGCCTCCCCCGCGTAGCCCTGCCAGTTGGTGTTGGAGACGAAGCTCACGGCGGTGTCGAAGGCCGAATCCGCCGACACCGGCCCCAGGCCCGCCGGATTGAGCGGCAGCAGCGCCTGGCCGCGCTGCAGGGCGTACACGGCCGCCACGCCCAGCGCGTTGAAGGCCAGCAGCGAGAAGGCGTAGTCGCGCCAGTGCATCGGGCGTCCGGGCACGACCCCGGCCAGCCGGTAGAGCGGCGCCTCCACGCGCGCCGTCCAGCGCGGCAGCCGGCCCTCGCACAGCGCCGCGACGAAGCGCCCGAGCGGCCAGCCCAGCACGACCAGCAGGGCGAGCAGCGCCGTCGTCAGGCCCCAGGCGGTGGCGTCCATGTCAGAACGCCTCCGCGCGGATCAGCGCGACGACCAGGTAGGCGAACAGCAGCAGGGCGACCAGGCCGCCGACGCCGTAGAGCACGTCCATGGCGATCATTCGCGCGCTCCCGTCGCCGAGGGCGCCGCGCCCGCCGTCCGTCCCACCCCGGCGAGCCGGTCGAGCCCGACCACCATGCCGGCGACCCCGGCCCACAAAGCGGCCCCGGCCGCGATCCATGCGATGTCCATCTCTCGTTCCCGCGCCTGTTTGCGGCGCAGGCGGAAGTCTCGCGAGACGTCCGTAAAAACGGGGAAGAGATGGCGGGCGGCGGCGTAAAGAAAGCGTAAAAACCCGGCCGTGACGGCGCCGGCCCGGGCGTGGGGCGCGGCCCCGTCAGGCGCTCGCGCCGGGGCCGTCCGCCGACAGCGCGCGCGCCAGCCAGTCGCACAGCGCGCTGTCCGGGTCCTCGAAGCCGTGGATGGCCGAGAAGTGCTGCGCGTCGGGCTGGTCGAGCAGCTCGACCCGGTTGCCCGCCGCCCGCCACGCGTCGCGCCAGGCGAGCGACTGGCGCGCGAACTCGGCCTGCTCCCGGCCGCCCCAGGTCACGAGCACGGGCGTGGGGCACGCGCGCATCGCCAGCAGGGCCGGCGAGCAGCGCCGCACGATCTCCTCGGTCAGCTGGATCTTGGGCTGCAGGTAGCTGAAGCGCAGCGGCGCGAGGTCGTACAGCCCGCTGGCGAGCACCGCGCCGGCGAACGGGTCGGCCGGCAGGCCGTAGTCGCGCGCCCACTCGGTCTGCAGGCACATCGCCGCGAGGTGGCCGCCGGCCGAACTGCCGCCCACCGCCACCCGCGCCGGGTCGCCGCCGTGCGCGCCGATGTGGCGCAGCACCCAGGCGCAGGCCGCGCGCGCCTGGCGCACGATCTCGTCGAGCGTGACCGTGGGGCACAGCGCGTAGTCGGGCACCACCACCGTGATGCCGCGCCGCTGCAGGCCCAGCGCGACGCAGCCGAAATCCGCCGCCGACAGCGCGCGCCAGTAGCCGCCGTGGATGAAGACGAACACCGGCGCGTCCGGCCGGTCGGCCGGGAAGATGTCCAGCGTCTCGGCGCGCGTCGGGCCGTAGGGCACGCCCGTGCGGCAGGCCAGCGTCGCGCGGGCGTGCGCGCTGCGCTCGGCATAGTGGCGGATCTCCGCCGCCCGGTCGGCCACCGGCAGGGCGGGGTCGTACTGGGCGTCGATCTGTTCCTGGGTCTGGAAGTCGCGGTAGAGGCGGGGCATGGGACGGTTCCTCGAAGAAGGGACGGTGAAGCGGGCGTCAGACCCCGATGTAGGTCTGCCAGAGGTCGGGCTGCGCCGCCAGGGCGGCCGAATCGCCCTGCCAGACGACGCGCCCGCGCTGCACGATGGTGTGGGTGTCGGCCAGCGCGATCAGGCGCTGCACGTACTTGTCGATCACCAGGATGCTCTGGCCCCCGGCGCGCAGCCGCGCGAGGCAGCGCCAGATCTCCTCGCGCACCAGCGGCGCCAGGCCCTCGGTGGCCTCGTCGAGCACCAGCAGGTGCGGGTTGGTCATCAGCGCCCGGCCGATGGCGAGCATCTGCTGCTCGCCGCCGGAGAGCTGGTCGCCCCGGTTGCGCGCGCGCTCGGCCAGCCGGGGGAACAGGTCGTGCACGCGATCGAGCGTCCACGGATCGGCCGAGCGGTTGCGGTTGGCGGCGAAGGCGCGCAGGTTCTCCGTCACCGACAGGTTGGGGAAGATCTGCCGGCCCTCGGGCACCACCGCCAGGCCCATGCGGGCGATGCGGTCGGGCTCCAGGCGCTCGATGCGCTCGCCCAGGAAACGCACCGTGCCGCCGGCCGGGCGCAGCAGGCCGAGCAGCGCGCGCACGGTGGTGGTCTTGCCCATGCCGTTGCGCCCCAGCAGCGTGGCGACGTCGCCCGCGCCGATGCGCAGGCCGACGCCGAACAGCACCTGGCTGCTGCCGTAGGACGCCTGCAGGTCGTCGACCTCCAGCAGCGCCGGCCGCGCGGTGCCCGACCCCTCGGCCGCGCTCACGAGACGGCCTCCGCCGGCGACGCGTCGCCCAGGTAGGCGCGCCGCACCGCCGGATGGGCGCGGATGTGCGCCGGCGCGCCCTCGGCGATCACGCGCCCCGACACCAGCACCGAGATGCGGTCGGCCAGCCGGAACACCGCGTCCATGTCGTGCTCCACCAGCAGCATCGTGGTCGTGCCGCGCAGCGACTCGAGCAGCGCCAGCATGCGCTCGGACTCGTCCGGCCCCATGCCGGCCATCGGCTCGTCGAGCAGCAGCAGGCGCGGCGACGTCGCCAGCGCCAGGCCGACCTCGAGCTGGCGCTGCTCGCCGTGGGCCAGGGCGCCGGCAATCGCCCGCTCCCGCCCGCCCAGGCCGACGCGCGCGGCGACCGCGTCGGCCTCGGCGTAGCGGGCGGTCTCCGCGCGCGCCGGACGCCAGAAGCGCAGGCTCGAGCCCTGGCGCGCCTGCACCGCCAGCGCCAGGTTGTCGCGCACCGACAGGCGGCGGAAGACGCTGGTGATCTGGTAGGAGCGGGCCAGCCCGCCCAGCACGCGGCGCGGCATCGACGACCGCGTGACGTCCTCGCCGCCGAAGACGATGCGCCCGGCGTCGGGCGCCAGCGCGCCGGAGAGCTGGTGGATCAGCGTCGTCTTGCCCGCGCCGTTGGGGCCGATGAGCGCGTGCAGCTCGCCCGGCATGACGCGCAGCTCGGCGTGGTCGGTGGCGACCAGGCCGCCGAAACGCTTCACCAGGCCCTCGACGTGCAGCAGCGGCGCCGCGCTCATGCGCCCTCCCCCCGCCGCGTCCAGCCCGCGAGCCCGCGCGGCGCGGCCAGCACCACCGCCAGCAGCACCGCGCCGAGCGCGAACTGCCAGTGGATCGTGTGGGCCGACAGCACCTCCTCCAGCAGCAGGAACGCCGCCGCGCCGACGAAACCGCCCCAGAGGTGGCCGACCCCGCCCAGGATGATCATCACCAGCAGCAGGCCCGACTGGTTCCACTGCAGCAGCGCCGGGCTGACGAAGCCCGACTGGTTGGCCAGCAGCGCCCCGGCCAGCCCGGCGAGTCCGCCGGCCAGGGTGAAGGCGACGAGGCGGTAGCGGTAGACCGGGAAGCCGATGGCGGCCATGCGCGTCTCGTTCTCGCGCGCGGCCTGCAGCACGTGGCCGAAGCGCGCGGCCAGCAGGCGCTGGATGCCCATGAAGGCGAGCGCGAAGAGCGCCAGCACGACGTAGTAGAAGCGCGTGTCGCTCGCGAGGTCGAAGCCCGCGGCCACCACCGAGCGGCCCGGCAGCGTCAGGCCGTCGTCGCCGCCCCAGGCCTTCACCGACACCGCCAGGTAGTACAGCATCTGCGCGAACGCCAGCGTGATCATGATGAAGTAGACGCCCCGCGTGCGCAGGCTGACCGCGCCCACCGCCAGGGCGAACAGCGCGCCGGCCGCGACCGCCGCCGGCCAGGCGACCCACGCCGAGGCCACGCCCTGCTGCATCAGGATGCCCACCGCGTAGGCGCCCAGGCCGACGAACGCGGCATGACCGAAGCTCACCAGTCCGCCGAAGCCCACGACCAGGTTCAGGCTGGTCGCGGCCAGCGCGAAGATCAGGATGCGGGTCGCCAGGCCGATGTAGAAGTCCTCGCCCAGGGCCGAGGCGGCGGGCGGCAGCGCGGCCAGCAGCACCAGCACGGCGAGGCCGCCGCGCGCGCGCAGCGGGTGGTCGAGCACGCCGGGGGATGGGGTGGATGGGTTCGTCGTCATCGGCGCGGGTCCATCGGCCTCAGCCGTGCGCCGGGAACAGCCCGCGCGGTTTCCAGAACAGCACGGCGGCCATCAGCAGGTAGATCAGGATCGACGCGAGCGCCGGGCCGGCGCTCGCGGCCGCCTCCGCGCCCAGCCAGCGGTCGAAGGCCAGCGGGATCAGGGCGCGCCCGGCGGTGTCGACCACGCCGACCAGCAGCGCGCCGAAGAGCGCGCCCCGGATCGAGCCGATGCCGCCGATGACGATCACCACGAAGGCCAGGATCAGGATGCTCTCGCCCATGCCGACCTGCACCGCCAGCAGCGGCCCCAGCATGCCGCCGGCGACCGCGCACAGCGCCGCGCCCACGCCGAAGACGGCCGTGAACAGGCGCCGCACGTCCACGCCCATGGCGCGCGCCATCTCGCGGTTGGACGCGCCGGCGCGCACCTGCATGCCCAGCCGCGTGCGCGCGACCCCCACGTAGAGCAAGGCCGCCACCGCCAGCCCGACGCCGATGATCAGCAGCCGGTAGGCCGGGTAGGAGAAGCCCGGCAGCAGCTCGACCGGTCCCGCCAGGAACGCCGGCGGGTTCAGCGCGATCGGCTGGGAGCCCCACAGCATGCGCACGCCCTCGTTGGCCATCAGCAGGATCGCGAAGGTGCCCAGCACCTGGGAAAGGTGGTCGCGCCGGTAGAGCCGGCGCAGCACCGTCACCTCCAGCAGCATGCCGACGACGGCGGTGCCCGCCACGCCGGCGAGCAGGCCGATCCAGAACGAGCCGGTGGCCGCCGCGGCGGTGGCGATCAGGTAGGCGCCCACCATGTAGAGCGAGCCGTGGGCCAGGTTGATCATGTCCATGATGCCGAAGACCAGCGTCAGGCCAGCGGCCAGCAGGAACAGCATCAGCCCGAACTGCAGGCCGTTGAGCGCCTGCTCCAGGACCAGCACCCCGGCCCCGGTCATGCCGCCGGCATCTTGCAGGCGCCGACGTAGGCGTCGGCGTGGTTCTTGAAGACGGTGCTTAGGGTGCGGTTGGTCACGCGGCCCTGGGCGTCCTTGGTGACCACGCGCAGGACGTAGTCCTGGATCGGGAAGTGGTTGGTGTTGAAGCGGAAGGCGCCGCGCACCGATTCGAAGCGCGCCGCCTCCAGCGCCTTGCGCACGGCGGCCTTGTCGTCGAGCCGGCCCTTGACGTCGCGCACCGCCCCGTCGATCAGCCGCGCGGCGTCGTAGCCCTGCGCCGCGTAGAGCGTGGGCAGGCGGCCGTACGCCTTCTGGAAGTCGGCGACGAAGCGCCGGTTGGCCGCGTTGTCGAGGTCGTGCGCCCACAGCGAGCTGTTGAACATGCCCAGCATCGGCTCGCCGACCGCCTTGATCACGTCCTCGTCGGCCGAGAAGCCGGGCCCGAACAGCGTCATGTCCTTGGACAGGCCCGCGCCGACGAACTGCTTGATGAAGTTGATGCCCAGGCCGCCGGGCAGGAAGATGTAGACGGCGTCGGGCTTCGCCGCGCGCATCTTCGCGATCTCGGCGCCGTAGTCGAGCTGGTTGAGCGGGGTGTAGCTCTCCAGCGCGACCTCGCCCTTGTAGAAGCGCTTGAAGCCGGCCAGGGCGTCCTTGCCGGCGGGGTAGTTGGGCGCGAGCAGGGCGACCCGCCTGAAGCCCTTGTCGGCCACCGTCTTGCCCACCGCCTCGTGCAGGTTGTCGTTCTGGTAGCTGGCGCTGAAGAAGTACGGGTTGCACTGCTCGCCGGCGTACTGCGACGGCCCGGCGTTGGCGCTGACGTAGAAGGTCTTCGACTGGAAGGTCGGCGCGCCCACGGCCAGCATCACGTTGGAGAACACGATGCCGGTCATGAAGTCGACCCTGTCGCGCTTGATCAGGCGGTCGGCGGTCTGGCGGGCCACGTCGGGACTCTGCTGGTCGTCGGCCACCACCACCTCGGCCGGCAGCCCGCCGAGCTTGCCGCCGCCCTGCTGCACCGCCAGCTGGAAGCCGTCGCGGATGTCCACGCCCAGGCCGGCACCGGGGCCCGACAGGGTGCTGAGCAGGCCGATCCTGACCGCGTCGGCGGCCCGGGCGGGCGACGCGGCGAGCGTCAGCGCGGCGAGCGCGGCCAGTGCCAGCGGACGGAACGGGGAGGCGGGAGCGGTCTGCATGGAGATGACCTTTCTTTTGTCGGTGGAGCCGGAACGGGCGGCGCAGCGTAGCAGTTCCGGCGTGCGCCGGCCGGCCGGCGGACCCGCCACAGCGCCAGAGCCGATCCCAATTGCAAACAATTCTCATCGAGACCTAGAATCGCGCGCCCCGCCACCCATCGGCACGCGGGCATCGCGTCCCGTTCCCCGACGGCCGCCGACCTTCCCTGTCCTCTCGCTCCACGCATCGCCGTGTGCGTGCGCGCGATCGCCTTCCCTTCACCATTCCGTGCCGATGCCCGCTCCTTTCTCCCCATTCCCGCTTCGCGCCGTTCCGCTGCGCGCCGCCGTCCTGGCGCTGTGCGCCGCCACCGCCCAGGCCCAGACCGCTCCCACGCTCGAGGAGATCGAGGTCCGTGACACCACCGGCGCCACCGGCTACGACGGCACCCGGCGCAACACCGCCGCGACCCGCACCGACACGCCGCTCATCGAGACCCCGCAGTCGGTGCGCGTCGTGCCGCGCCAGCTGATGGACGACCTGGGCGCCACGCGCCTGTCCGACACGATCGACTACGTCAGCGGCATCGCCCGCCTCAACGACTTCGGCGGCACCTGGGACAACTACGCCATCCGCGGCTTCAGCAACACCGATAGCGGCTCGCTGCTCAACGGCTTCGCCTCGGGGCGCGGCTACGGGCCGCAGCGCGACGTGGCCAGCGTCGAGCGCATCGAGTTCCTCAAGGGCCCGGCCGCCGCGCTCTACGGCAGCAGCGAGCCCGGCGGCACGCTCAACGTCGTCACCAAGAAGCCGCAGTTCACGCCCTCGCACGCGGCCGGCCTGCAGGTCGGCGGCCTGGGCTTCCGGCGCGCCACGCTCGACACCACCGGCCCCCTGGGCGGCAACGTGGCCTATCGCCTGAACGTCGCGGCCGAGGACGGCGCGAGCCGCACCAGCCTGGTGGACAGCCGCAAGGTCGTGGTCGCCCCGGCGCTGACCTGGGTCATCGACGCCGACACCGTGCTGCATTACGAGGCCGAATTCATCCGCATCCGCACGCCGCTCGACCGGGGTCTGGTACAGGTCGGCGGCAACGCCCTGGCCCTGCCGCGCGACCGCTACCTGGGCGAGCCCGCGCGCGACAACCTGCGCGTGGCCGGCGACACGCACCAGCTGGCGCTGGACCGCGAACTGGGCGGCGGCTGGCGCGCGCGCGTGGGCGCCTCCTATCGAGAGACCGAGCTGGAGGGCGACGCCGTCGACCTCAACGGCACCCTGCGCGCCGACGGCCGCACGCTGACGCGGCGCGACAGCTGGCGCACGCTGCCCGCGCGCGATGTCTCGCTGCAGGCCGAGGTGGAAGGCAGGTTCCGCACCGCCGGCCTGGGACACACGCTGCTGGCGGGGGTCGAGTCGTGGCGGCTGGCGATGGGACAGGGCATCGACTACTCCACCCTGGCGACGCAGCCCTTCGCCATCGACATCCTCGACCCCGTCTACGGCCAGCCCCGGGGGGTCCTGCGGCCGGGGTTCTCGACCGACGACCGCCAGCGCGCCACCGGCGTCTTCGTGCAGGACCAGGTCGACCTGGGCGCGCGCTGGAAACTGCTCGCCGGCGTGCGCGTCGACCGCTTCCACCAGGACTTCAAGGACTTCCTGGCCGGCACGCGGCAGGTGCAGGACCACGCGGCGGCCACGCCGCGCGTCGGCCTGACCTACCTGCCGACGCCCGACACCTCGCTCTACGTCTCTGCCGGCCGCTCGTTGCGTCCCAACGCCGGCGCCGACGAGACCGGCACCGCCTTCGCGCCGCAGAAGGGCCAGGCGTTCGAGGTCGGCGCCAAGTGGCAGTCGAGCGACCAGCGCATGAACGCGGCACTGGCGGCCTTCGACATCCAGAAGACCAACGTGCTCACGCGCAGCCCGACCAACGTCAACTTCAACATCGCCGCCGGGGAGGTGCGCAGCCGCGGCGTGGAAGCCGACGTGGCCGGCCAGCTCGACGCGAACTGGCGCATGACGGCCAACGTCGCCTTCACCGACGCCGAGGTCACGCGCGACAACAACCCCGCCCTGGTCGGCAAGCGCCTGGCCAACATCCCGCGCGTGAGCGCCGGCCTGTTCGCCATCCGCGAGGACCGCCTGCCCGGCGGCGGGCGCTACGGCGTGGGCGGCGGCGTGGTGCACGTGGGCGAACGCACCGGCACCGCCACCGACACCTACCGCCTGCCGGCCTACACCACCGTGCGCCTGACGAGCTACTGGCAGGTCGATCCCCGCACGCGGCTCGGCCTGGAGCTGCACAACGCCTTCGACAGGCACTACGCGCTGGCCTCCTGGGGCGCGCTGACGGTGATCCCGGGCCTCGGCCGCCAGCTGGTGGCGAGCGTGCAGGTGAAGTTCTGAGGCCGACGGCCATCCGCTGACGCCTGGCGTCGTACCCTGCGTCCGGCGCACCGCATCCACGGCGAGACGGTGCACGGCGCCCACGCATGGACTCGGTCCGGTGGTGTGGGTGGTCCGGCAGTGGTTCCCGGCGACGTCAAGGGCAGCGCGCCGGCCCCGGCGACGCGCGGGTTCCGACATCGGACGACATGGGCAGGAAGTCTTCGTGGGGGAAGATCTTCGGGCGGACCGTCGAACCCCCGGGCCTCCAACGCCATTCGTTCCAGCGCCCACGACGCCATCGTCGGTCCTCGCAACCCGATCATCCCTGCCGCTCACGGGCGCCCGCGCCCAGGCGGCGCCGCGAAAGCCCGTGCCATGAAGACGCCTCCCGCCCTTCCGCCCCGCTTCCCCGTCCGCTCGGCCGGTGGCTGGCGCCTCGCAGGGCTGGGGGCGCAGACGCTGGCGGGACTGCTGGGGCTGGCGATGCTGGGCCTGGGCCTCTGGCTGGCGACGCTTGGCGGCAGCGCCTACTACGCGCTGTGCGGCGCCGTGCTGGCGGGCGGCGCGCTCGCGGCCTGGCGCGGCCGGCCGGGGCTGGGCGTCGGACTGCTCGCGGTTGCGCTGGTGTCGAGCATCGGCTGGGCTTTCTGGGAGATCGCGGGCAAGGGCTGGCAGCCCGTCTGGGCGATCGACCTGGCGGCACGCGTGGGCGTGATCGCCGGCCTGTTCGCGGTGACGCTGCTGGCGTGGCTGCTGGGTCGGCCCCTGGCACGATCGCGTCGCCGGACCGTGCATGCCGGCGCGTGGGCGACGGCGGGAGCGCTGGCCGGCGCCGTGGCGTTCGCCTGGGAACGGCCGATGGCGCCCGCCGGCGCGTCCGGGACCGCCGGTCCGCCACCGGCGACGATGGCATCCGCCCCGCCCTCACCTTCCGCGCCCCCCGCCGACACCGACTGGACCGCCTTCGGCGGCACCAACGCCGGCCGGCGCTTCTCCCCCGCCGCGCAGATCACGCCGGCCAACGTCGCGACGCTCGGGGAGGCGTGGCGTTTCCACACCGGCGACACCGCGCCCAGCGACCGCGTCTCCTACGCCGCGCAGAACACGCCCCTGAAGGTCGGCGACGCGCTGTTCGTGTGCTCGCCGGGCAACCGGGTCTTCGCGCTCGACCCGGCCACGGGCGCGGAACGCTGGCGCTTCGACCCCCACGTCGCGCCGCGCGCGATGGAGTCGATGTTCAGCGCGGCCTGTCGCGCGGTGGGCCACCACGCCCGCCCCGACGCGGACGCCCTGACGCCGCCGCTGGCGTGCGCGCGCCGCGTCTTCGTCGCCGCCGCCGACGGCCGCCTCCTCGCGCTGGACGCCGCGCGCGGCACGCCCTGCACCGGCTTCGGGCAGGACGGCACGGTCGACCTGACCGCCGGGCTGGGCCAGACCGAGCCCGGCCACGCGTCGAGCAACTCGGGCCCGGCGGTGGTCGGCGACCTGGTGCTGGTCGGCCAGCAGGTCAGCGACAACCAGCGCCGCGATGCGCCCTCGGGCGTGGTGCGCGCCTACGACGCGACCACCGGCGCGTTGCGCTGGGCCTGGGACGCCCGGCGCGCCGACCGGCCCGGCGAGCCGCTGGCGCCGGGCGAGCTGTGGCCCCGGGGCACGCCCAACGTCTGGAACGTGATCTCCGCCGACGAGGGCCTGGGGCTGGTGTTCCTGGGCACGGGCAACGCCGGCAACGACCACTTCGGCGGCGACCGCGCGCCCGAGGACGACCGCTTCGGCGCCGCCGTGGTCGCGCTCGACGCGGCCAGCGGCGCGGTGCGCTGGGTGTTCCGCACCGTCGAGCGCGACCGCTTCGACTACGACATCGGCGCGCAGCCGGTGGTCACGGACCTGACCATCGACGGCCGCGCGCGGCGCGTGGTGATTCAGGGCACCAAGACCGGTTCGCTGTTCGTGCTGGACGCGCAGACCGGCCAGCCGGTGCGCCCGGTGGCGCGGGTGGCGGCGCCCCGCGGCGGCATGCAGGGCGAGACGCTGTCGCCGACGCAGCCGCAATCGGTCTTCTATCCGAACTTCGCCGGCCTGCCCGGGCGCGAGCCGGAGCGCCTCGACGCGCGCCACGCCTTCGGCCTCACGCCGGTCGACGCGGCGCTGTGCCGCATCCAGTTCCACCGCATGCGCTACGAAGGCATGTACACCCCGCCCACCTACCAGGGCCTGGGCACGCTGCTCTACCCGGGCACGATCGGCGGGCTCAACTGGGGCGGCTTGGCCATCGACCCGGCGCGCGGGCTGGTCGTGACCAACCACAGCCGGCTGGCCAACCGGGTGCGGCTGGTTCCGCGCGCGGACGTCGCGGACCCGGCCATCGGCGACGGCGGGCGGCGGCCCGACCAGACGGTCGCGCCGCAGAAGGGCGCGCCGTGGGGCGTCGACCGGCCGATCTGGCTGTCGCCGCTGGGCGTGCCGTGCAACACGCCGCCCTGGGGCTTCCTGGCGGCGACCGACCTGGCCACCGGCGCGCTGGCCTGGAGCCGGCCGCTGGGCACCGGTTTCGACGCCGGCCCGCTGGAGGTCCCGATGCGCCTGCGCATCCCGCTGGGCACGCCCAACCTCGGCGGGGCGGTGACCACCGCCAGCGGCCTGACCTTCATCGCCGCCGCCCAGGACGACTACCTGCGCGCCTTCGAGACCGCCACCGGGCGCCTGCTGTGGTCCGGCCGGCTGCCGGCGGGCGGGCAGGCCTCGGCCATGACGTACATGCACCGGGGCCGCCAGTACGTCGCCATCGGGGCCACCGGCCACAAGCAGCTCAAGACCCGGGCGGGCGACGCGCTGGTGGTCTACGCGCTGCCGCCCTGAGCGGCGCCCCGGCCCTTGGCCGGCCCCGGACGCCGGCGCGCCCAGTCGGCGAAGTCGGCCTCGACGCACGCCACGGCCCGTGCGGCGGCATCGGCCAGCCAGTGGCGGTCGCGGCGCGCCAGGTCCGCGCCGACGGCGGCGGCCGCGCCCTCGTCGCCGGCGTGCACGTTGGCGAGCTCGTGGCCCATGGCGGCCAGCAGGTCGTGCTCGAAGATCCAGCGGCCCATGACGTCCATCTCGATCTTGTGGTTGTTGGGCGACAGCCGGCGCACCAGCACGCCGCCGGCGTCGAGCCGGTAGCCCGGGTCCGGCGCGCGGTGGCGGCCCCGGGCGATGGCCTCGATGCGCGGCGCCGATGGCGCCAGACCGTGGGCGTAGGCCCAGCCCGACGGCACGGCCGCCTTGGCCTCGCGCACCACTGGCCCGCCGCGCCACTCGGCCGAGGCCACCCAGCGCGGCCGCCCCAGGCTGCCGACCCCGGCCGTGCGCGGCCAGTGCCGCACCGCTTCGGCGCCCTCGGGCAGCGCCCGGTCGAGGGCGGCGCGAAAGCGCGCCGGCACGTCGCCGCGCGCGGCCGAGGCGTTCTTCTCCATCTTCCGCCAGAAGGCGGCCCGGTCCTCCTCGCTGGCGATGAACCGCGCGCGCATGCGCGGGTGGTCGCGGTCGAGCACGTAGGGCCGGGGGTCCGCCAGCCCGGCGCGATAGCCCCGCTCCACGTCGTCGCAGATCGACGCCAGCGAGGCCGGCGCCGGCTCGCCCAGGTCGGCCATGCCCAGGAAGGCGCTCACCGCCAGGCGCAGCAGGTCGAAGGCGTAGGGCATCCCGAAAGCCTCGTCGAAGTCGTTGAGGCCCCAGACCAGGCGGCCGTCGGCGTCGCGCCAGGTGCCGAAGTTCTCCACGTGGACGTCGCCCACGGCGAGCACCGCGGGCGCCTCGGCCAGTTCGGGCGCGACCGCCGGCATCACCTCGGCCCAGCGCCAGTAGGTGGCGCGCAGGAAGACGAACCGGCCCGAGCGCATGCGGGCGTGCTTCTTCGACAGGTCGGCCTCGACCACCCCGTCGGGGAGTTGGCGGTGCAGCCAGGCTTCGTAGGCGGTGGTGGACTGGTCGATGTTCATGGGGGTCGGAGAGGATGCGGGGGATCGGAAGGCGCCGCAGGCGCGGAGGCGCGGAGGTTCGGGGCCGGCGGACGAGGCGGGGCGCCGGACGAGGCGGCGCACGGGCGCATTCTCCGCGCGCCGTCGCCGACGGCGGAGCGACCGGGCGACCCACGGCATCGCGACGACGCGTCCGACGGCCCGTGGCGTCCGCCCGGGCCCAGCATCGGACGATGTGCAATCGCTACGAATCCCCGTCCGAGGCCGAGGTGCGGCGCTACTGGCGCGTCGAGGCACCGGCGCCGGCCGCGCCCTGGCCGCACGGCGTCTTCCCGCGCTCGCCCGGGCCCTTCGTGCGGCGGGCGCGCGACGTGACGGGCTACGCGCGCGAACTGGTGGTCGGCCAGTGGGGCCTCATCCCCTGGTTCGCGAAGGAACCCAGGCTCAGGTTCCCGACCAACAACGCCCGCGCCGAGGAACTGGCGCAGAAGGCCAGTTACAAGGACCCGTGGCGGCGCGGCCAGCGCTGCATCATCCCGGCGGCCACCTTCGACGAGCCCAACTGGGAAACGGGGAAGAACGTCTGGTGGCGCTTCCGCCGCGCCGACGGCGATCCCTGGGGCCTGGCCGGCCTGTGGAACACCTGGACCGACAAGGCCACCGGCGAGGTGCACGAGAGCTACACCATGCTCACCCTCAACGCCGACGACCACCCGCTGATGCGGCGCATGCACAAGCCCGATCCGAAGGCGCCGGCGGACCGTCCGGACAAGCGTTCCGTCGTTCCCCTCGAGCCGGCGGATTTCGACACGTGGCTCGAAGGAACGACGGCGCAGGCGCAGGAACTGCTCCGGATCCCACCCGCGGGGGTGTTCGACGCCGGGCCGCTGGAAGGCGTTGGCTGACAGCCGAAGGCAGCGCCGGGCGATGTCCCGGGCCCGGCGCCCGGGCCAGGGTGAAGGTCCACTTCCGAACCGGACCGCCATGCACCCGCCCGCTCCCTCCCCGACGGCCCCTCGTGGATTCCATCCTCCCCGCGTGCCCGGCCGCCCCCGCACCTGGCGCATTGGCGCGACGCGCCTGGTCGCCGCGCTGGCCCTGGGCGCGGCCCTGGGTGGCTGCAGCGCCGTCAAGCTGAGCTACAACAACGCCCCCGAGATGGGCTACTGGTGGCTCGACAACCACGTGGACTTCCGCGACGACCAGACGCCGGCGGCGCGCGCGCGGCTGGCCGAGCTGCTCGCCTGGCACCGCGCCAACGAACTGCCCGAACTGGCCGGCCTGCTGGAGGACGCCGCCCGCCGGGCCCCGGACGCCCTGGCGCCGGCCGAGGTCTGCGCGGTCGACGACGCGGTGCGCCAGCGCATCCTGGCGACCGCCCGCCAGGCCTCGGCATCGGCCGCCACCCTGGTGGCGGGGCTGGACGCGGCGCAGGTGCGGCGGCTGGAGGAGAAGTTCGCGAAGAGCAACGCCGACTACGCCAAGGAATGGCTCGCGCCCGGACCCGAGGGCCAGCGCCGCAAGCGCTACGACAAGGACGTGGAGCGCTTCGAGGACTTCTACGGCCGCCTGGACGCGTCCCAGCGCGACGTGCTGCGCGAGTTCGCCGAGCGCTCGGTGTCCGACCCGCAGCGCACCGACGCCGAGCGTCGCCGCCAGCAGCAGGAGGTGCTGACCTGGCTGCGCGACCCGGCGCACCGGACGTGGTCCGAGGGCGAGGTGCGCGCCGCCGTCGACGCCTACGCGCGGCGCGGCATCCAGCCGGAGACCGGTGCCTGGGGCACCTACCGGCAGGCGCTGCGCCAGGAGAACTGCCGCAAGATCGCCGCGCTGCACGGCACCACGCGGCCCGAGCAGCGCGAGCGCGCGGCGCGCCGGCTCCAGGGCTACGCGCAGGACCTGCGCGAGCTGGCCGCCACGCCCTGAGCGCGGCGGACGTCGCGGCCACCCGCCTTCACCATCCCATCGAACCCGAGGACCCGACCAGGGAGAACCCATGACCGAGACCCCCGCCCCGGCCGCCCGCCGTCGCATCGCCATCGTGGAGGACGACGCCGCCCTGCGCGAGACGCTCGCCGCCCTGCTGCGCGAATGCCCGGACGTCGACATCGTGCTGACCACCGGCGTCGAGGCCGAGGCCGACCACTGGCTCGGCGCGCACTACGACGCCTGGGACGTGGCCATCGTCGATGTCTTCATCCAGGCGGGCAACGGCATCCGGCTGCTCGGGGCGCACCGCCACCGGCCCGAAGGCCGGCGCATCGCCATCTTCACGGGCTTCGCCACCCCGCAGGCGCGCGCCTCGTGCGAACTGCTCGGCGCCGATGCCGTGTTCGACAAGACGACCGACCTCGAGGCGCTGATCCGCTTCTGCAGCGCCGACGCGACGCGCCCGGCGCGCCCGGCCTGAGACCCGCGGACGTGTCCCGGCGCGCAGGCGCCACCACCCGGATTTGGAGACCCCTTCGTCGCGCGCACCGACGGCGACGAGAAAACGACGACGACATGAACGACCCAGCACCCACCCCATCGGAAGACTCGATGCTTCGCAAGGTGTTCGAGGCGTCCCCATCGTTCCTGCACGTCCTGCGCGGACCCGATTTCATCTTCGAGTACGCGAACGACGCCTACTACCGGATGGTCGGCCAGCGCGACCTGATCGGGCGGCCCGCGTTCGAGGCCATGCCCGAGGCCGCCGGCGACTTTCCGGCCCTGATCGCGCGCGTCATGGCCACGCGGGAGCCGTTCCACGGTCACGGCATCCCGGTGATGCTGGCGCGGACGGCCGATGCGGCGCCGGAGGAGCGCCTGATCGACCTGGTCTACGTGCCGCTGATCGATCCGGACGGGCGCTGCACGCGCGTCCTGGGCCATGGAACCGACGTCACGGAGAACGTCCTGTCGCGTCGGCGCGCCGAGGAGGCCGAGCGATTGTCCTTCCAGCGCCTGACCGACGCCCTGTCGGCCGGCCGCATGATCGCCTGGGAGTGGGACGTCCGCACGGACGCGCTGACGAGCCGCGGCGCCTGGCTGGAGCTGTTCGGACAGGCCCAGCCGCTGTTCACCACCGGCCGCGGAGCGCGGGCGTTCCTGCACCCGGACGACCGGGCCACGCGGGCCGAGACGGTGCGCGCGGCCGTGGCGTCGGACACGTCCTGGCACATGCAGTACCGCGCCCTCCACCCGGACGGCCACGACGTGTGGCTGGAGGAGCGCGCCTCCTCGTGCCGCGATGCCGCCACCGGGCACGCCATCGTCACGGGCCTGGTCTGGGACATCAGCGCGCGCAAGCAGGCCGAGTTCGAGTTGCAGCTGGCCGACCAGCGCAAGAACGACTTCCTCGCGACCCTGTCGCACGAGCTGCGCAATCCCCTGGCGCCGATCCGCAGCGGCCTGCAGATCCTCAAGCGCCTTGCGCCCGACGACGAGCGGATCAACCGCACCCGGTCGGTCATGGAGCGCCAGATGACCCACCTCGTGCGGCTGATCGACGACCTGATGGAGGTCAGCCGCATCAGCCGCGGCAAGGTGGTGCTGCGCCCCCGGCCGCTGCTGCTGGGCTCGGTCCTGTCGACCGCCGTCGAATCGGTGTGGCCCGCGATCGAGGCGAAATCGCTGCGGCTGCGACAGCTGTTCGGGGAGACGCTGACGGTCCACGGCGACCACGACCGGCTGACGCAGGTGTTCGCCAACCTGCTGGGCAACGCGGTGAAGTTCAGTCCGCCCGGCTCGACCATCACGCTGCGCATGCACCGCGAGGACGCCGAGGCCGTGGTGGTCGTGGAGGACGAGGGCCAGGGCATCGACGCCGCCTCGCTGGAGACGGTGTTCGACCTTTTCGCGCAGGGCCCCTCGCACCAGATGAGCGGCAGCCTGGGCATCGGTCTCGCGCTGGTGAAGCAGCTGGTCGAGCTCCACCAGGGCCGCATCACGGCGCGCAGCGAGGGCAGGGACCGGGGCAGCGCGTTCACCGTGCGCCTGCCCCTCGCGCCGTCCGCGCCGCCCGCGCCGGACCCGGTCGAGGCCGACGAACCGTTCGGCGCGGACGCCGCGGACCTGCCGCGCGTGCTGGTGGTGGACGACAACCAGGACGCGGCCGACACGCTGGTGACCTGCCTGCGGCTGGAGGGCTACACGGTCGACGTGGCCTACGGCGGCCAGGCGGCGATCGAGGCCTTCGAGCGGTCGAACCCGGGGCTGGTGATGCTGGACATCGGCATGCCCGACGTCGACGGCTACCAGGTCGCGCGGCACATCCGGCGCGCCGCGTCGGGCCGGCAGGTCCGGCTCGTCGCGCTGACCGGGTGGGGCCAGCCGGAGGACCGGGCGCGGGTCATGGCCGCGGGGTTCGATGCGCACCTGGTCAAGCCGGTGGACCTGAGGGCGCTGGCCAGCGCGATGCGGCTCGAGGCCCGGCGCTGACCCCCGTCGGCGGACGGCCGCGCGAACGGCCCGGGTGGAGGGCGGCGGCACGCGCCGCCGCGTCCCGATAATCGACCGCCCCGCCAAGGTTCCGACCTCCCCCGCCGCCCGTGACCGCACCCTCCACCCTGTCCGCCCTCCCCACCGACCCGCCGACCCTGCGCCGCATGACGGCCGCGCGATGGCGGGCGGTGCTCGACGCGCCCGCGCCGGACGCCCTGGCCTGGATGACCGACGCCGCGCGCGCGGGTCATGCCGGCGCGCAGGCGCTGCTGGGTCAGTGGCTGCTCGACGGCCGGGGCACCGCGCCACGGCCCCGCGACGCCTTCGCGTGGTTCCTCAAGGCCGCGCAGCAGGGCGACGCGATGGGCATGAACATGGCCGGGCGCTGCTACGAGAACGGCTGGGGCACGGCGCGCGACCTGGTCGCGGCGGTCCGCTGGTACCGGCGCGCGGCGGACCGGAACCTCGACGCCGGCCTCTACAACCTGGCCAACCAGCTCGCCTCCGGCGAAGGCCTGCCGCGCGACGATGCCGCCGCGCTGGCGCTGTACGAGCGGGCCGCCGCGATGGGCCATGCCAAGTCGGCGACCAAGGCCGGGCGCCATCACGAGGAGGGACGCGGCGTGCCGGTCGATGCCGAGGCCGCCTTCGCGCGCTACCGCCAGGGTGCCGAGGGCGGCGACTTCCGGGGCCAGTACCACGTCGCGCGCCTGCTGGCGGCGCGCGGCCGCGTCGACGAGGCCCTGGCCTGGCTCGGGCGCGTGCCGGCGACGGCCACCCCGGGCTTCCTCGACGAGGTGGGCCGCCTGCTGTCGGCGTCGCCCGACCCGCGCTTCCGGGCGGTCGGCATCGGCATGCGCGAGCGCGCCGCGAGCGCGGCCCCGGCGTCGCGCTGAGCGCCCCGGGTCGCCGGCGGCGCGGGCCGCCGGGCGGCTCCGTACTACGATCGCACGACACCCGGGCCGTCCCATGCACCTCCACATCGACGAAGCGATCACCTTCCGCAGGCTGGAGGTGCTGCTGGCCTTCATGGAGACCGGCAACCTCACGCGCGCGGCCGAGCTGCTGCAGATCAGCCCGGTCAGCGTGCACCGCGCCCTGCACGCGCTGGAGACCGGCCTGCGCTGCACGCTGTTCCGCCACGAGGGCCGCAACCTGCACCCGACCGACGCCGCGCAGGCGCTGGCCGAGGTCGCGCGCGAGGTGCTCCACACCATGGCCGAGGGCGTGCGCTCCACGCGCGAGCTGGCCGGCTATTCGGCCGACCGCATCCGCATCGGCTCGCTCTACTCGCTGACCGACCGCACCGTGCCGACGCTGGTGATGGGCATGAAGCTGCGCAAGCCCGACGTGCAGACCGAACTCGTGCTGGGCTCGAACGCCGACCTGCTGCAGAAGCTGCGCGACGGTGCGATCGACGCCGCGCTGATGGGCCGCCCGGAAGGCGCGCCGGACGTCGAGTCCGAGCCGCTGTTCGAGGACGACATCCATTTCGCCGCGCCCGTGGGCTCGCGCTACGCGGGGCTGGCCGAGGTCGATCTGGCGCAGTGCGCGCAGGAGCGCTTCGTCACCCTCACCGACGGCTTCGTCACCTACGGCGGCTTCGTCGAGGCGTTCCGCATCGCCGGCTTCACCCCCGACGTGGTGATGCGCACCGGCGACATCTTCTCGCTCATGAACCTCGTGGGCGGCGGCGTGGGCTGCAGCCTGCTGCCCGGGCGGGTGCGCGACGCGATGCCGCAGAAGGTGCAGCTCATCCCGCTGCAGGCGCGCTACCCGATGCGCCAGACCATCGCCCTGAGCTTCCTGCGCACGCGCGAGCGCGACCCCAACCTGCTGGCCCTGCTGGCGGTGTGCCGCACCGCGCGCGCCGGATCGGGCGACGCGGCCTCGGGGGTTAACCCTCGATCGTTTCGCGGCGCGTAAGGGTCCGGGCGCGGGCTTCATTGATCGGGGCGGGCGGGCTGCGTAACGTCCGCTTCCGGATGCGCCGCCGAGCGCGCCGCCAAGAACAAGAACTCCCGGAGACTTCCCGATGACCCCCCACTGGATCTCGATCTGCGCCCTGATCGCCATGTTCGTGCTGGCCACCGCCCTGCCCATCAACATGGGCGTGATCGCCTTCGTTGGCGCCTTCCTGGTGGGCACGCTGGTCGCGGGCATGAACGCCAAGGCGATCATGGGCGGCTTCCCGGCCGACCTGTTCCTCACGCTGGTGGGGATCACCTACCTGTTCGCGCTGGCGCAGAACAACGGCACCATCGACTGGCTGGTCCGGCTGGCGGTGCGCGCGGTGCGCGGGCGCATCGCCGCCATCCCGTGGATCATGTTCCTCATCGCCGCGCTGCTGACGGCGGTCGGCGCGGTCAGCCCGGCGGCGGTGGCGATCATCGCGCCCATCGCCCTGGGCTTCGCCGCCAGGTACGGCATCAACCCGCTGATGATGGGCCTGATGGTGGTGCACGGCGCCCAGGGCGGCGGCTTCTCGCCGATCAGCATCTACGGCGGCATCACCAACAAGATCGTCGCCAAGGCCGGCCTGCCCCTGAACGAGACGGTCACCATGCTGGCCAGCCTGGGCGTCAACCTGAGCGTGGCGCTGCTGCTGTTCCTGGTCTTCGGCGGCGCGAAGCTGATGCGCCAGCGCGCCGGCGCCGACGGCGCCGTGGACGCGGTGCCCGCGGTGCCCCGCGTCGCGCACGGCCAGGGCGGCGCGCAGGTCTACGGCGACGCCGAGGGCGAGTCCTTCGCCGAGGAACGCCGCGCCGCCGCGCCCGGCGCCGACTCGCTCCTGGACGCCCCGGGCGCCGGCCCCGCCGCCACGGGCTCGCCCCTGGAGCGCATGGCCACGGTCGTCGGCCTGGTCGCCCTGGCCGTGCTGACGCTGTTCTTCAAGCAGGACATCGGCTTCGTCTCGATCACCATCGGCCTGGTCCTCACGCTGATGTCGCCCAACCTGCAGAAACGCGCGCTCGGCCAGGTGTCGTGGCCGGAGATCATGCTGATCGTCGGCGTCAGCACCTACGTCGGCGTGATGGACAAGATGGGCACGATCGATTTCGTGGGACACAGCGTCGCCGGTCTGACCTCGCCCCTGGTGGCGGCCTTGCTGCTGTGCTTCGTCGGCGCGGTGGTGTCGGCCTTCGCCTCCTCGACGGCGGTGCTCGGCTCGCTGATCCCGCTGGCCGTGCCCTTCCTGCAGGGCGACGCCGGCGTCGGCGCGGTCGGCTTCATCGCGGCGATGGCGGTGTCCTCCACCATCGTCGACGTGAGTCCGTTCTCCACCAACGGCGCGCTCGTGCTGGCCAACGCCCGGGGCATCGACCGCGACGTCTTCTTCCGCCAGCTGATGGTGTACGGCGCCATCGTCACGGTGGTGGCGCCGGTGGTGGTGTGGCTGCTCTTCGTGGTGCTCTGAGCGCACTGCCCGCCCCGCCCGTGCCACCCGCCCGCGCGCCATCGACCGCCCCGCCCCACCGCACTTCTTCTTCCAACGCCACCATGAACCCCAGATCCTGGACCACCAAGGCCGACGACCGGGCCGCGCGCCTGGCGCGCGCGGCCGCCGCGCTCGGCCCCCGGCTCGCCGGCCGGCGCGTCGACACCGACGCCATCGGCGCGCTGCTCGAGGCCGTGCTCGTGCCCGGCGACCGCGTCTGCCTCGAGGGCAACAACCAGAAGCAGGCCGACTTCCTCGCGCGCGCGCTGGTGCGGCTCGATCCGCAGAAGGTGCACGACCTGCATATGGTGCAGTCGGTGCTGGCCCTGCCGGAGCACCTGGACGTGTTCGCGAACGGCATCGCCTCGCGCCTGGACTTCAGCTTCTCCGGGCCGCAAGGCGCGCGGCTGGCCCGGCTGGTGTCGGGCGGACGCATCCGGATCGGGGCCATCCACACCTACCTGGAGCTGTTCGCGCGCTACTTCATCGACCTCACGCCGCAGGTGGCGCTGGTGGCGGCCCACGCGGCGGACGCCGAGGGCAACCTCTACACCGGCCCCAACACCGAGGACACGCCCGTCATCGTCGAGGCGACGGCGTTCTCCGGGGGCATCGTGATCGCCCAGGTCAACGAGCTGGTCGACGGCACCACCACCACGCTGCCGCGCATCGACGTGCCGGCCGACTGGGTGAGCTTCGTGGTGAAGGCGCCCAAGCCCAACTTCATCGAGCCGCTGTTCACGCGCGACCCGGCGCAGATCAGCGAGATCCAGGTGCTGATGGCGATGATGGCCATCAAGGGCATCTACGCCGAGTACGGCGTGCAGCGCCTGAACCACGGCATCGGCTTCGACACCGCCGCCATCGAGCTGCTGCTGCCGACGTACGCCGAATCGCTGGGCCTGAAGGGGAAGATCGGCAGGCACTGGGCGCTCAACCCGCACCCGGCGCTGATTCCGGCGATCGAGGCGGGCTGGGTCGAGTCGGTGCACTCCTTCGGCTCGGAGCTGGGCATGGAGGACTACATCCGCGCGCGCTCCGACGTCTTCTTCACCGGCCCGGACGGCAGCCTGCGCAGCAACCGGGCCTTCTGCCAGGCCGCCGGGCACTACGCCTGCGACATGTTCATCGGCTCGACCCTGCAGATCGACCTCGACGGCAACAGCTCGACCGCCACGCTGGGGCGCATCGCCGGCTTCGGCGGCGCCCCCAACATGGGCGCCGACGCGCGCGGGCGCCGGCATTCGAGCCCGGCCTGGCTCAAGGCCGGGCGCGAGGCGCGCGCCGGGCGCACCGGCGCGGCCGGCACGCCGCGCGGCCAGAAGCTGGTGGTGCAGATGGTGGAGACCTTCCGCGAGCACATGCAGCCCGCCTTCGTCGACCGGCTCGATGCCTGGACCCTGCAGGAACAGGCCGGCATGGACCTGCCGCCGATCATGATCTACGGCGACGACGTGACCCACGTCCTGACCGAGGAAGGCATCGCCAACCTGCTGCTGTGCCGCAGCGACGCGGAGCGCGAGCAGGCCATCCGGGGCGTGGCGGGCTACACCGCCGTGGGCCTGGGGCGCGACCGGCGCGCGGTGGAGAACCTGCGCGACCGCGGCGTGATCCGCCGGCCGCAGGACCTGGGCATCGACCCGCGCCAGGCCACGCGCAACCTGCTGGCCGCGCGCAGCATGCGCGACCTGGTGCGCGCCTCCGGCGGGCTGTACCAGCCGCCGCGGCGTTTCAGAAACTGGTAAATCCCTTTGGAGGAGATGCGACGATGAGCGATGTACCGGCGGGACTCGAAACCCTGCGCTTCACCTACCCCGGCGGCACGCCCGCCGGGTCGTTCGCCCCGGTGCTGGTCGGCGTGGTCGGCTCCGGCAACCTGGAAGTCATGCTGGAGGCGGCCGAGCCCGGCCGCGACGGCTGCGAGGTGAGCGTGGCGACTTCGGCGCGCGGCTTCGGCGCGATCTGGCGGGCCGTGATGGACGACTTCCACGCGCGCCACCCGCTGGGCGGCCTGCGCGTGTCGATCAACGACATGGGCGCCACGCCCGCCGTGGTGAGCCTGCGGCTGGACCAGGCCGTGGCCGAGATCGCCGCGCGCGCGCCCGGCGCGACCGGTGGAGGGGACCGGCCATGACCAGCTACGCCGAATGCTCGGCGCGCGAGCGCCTGGCGCTGCTGCTGGACGCCGGCAGCTTCCACGAATGGCTGCCGCCGTGCGAGCGCGTGACGAGTCCGCACCTGGCGCAGCTGGGCGTGCCGTCGGCCTTCGACGACGGCGTGGCGGTGGGCCGCGCGACGCTCGACGGCCACGCCGTCTTCGTGGCCGCCCAGGAGGGCGAGTTCATGGGCGGCGGCGTCGGCGAGGTGCACGGCGCGAAGCTGGTGGGCCTGCTGCGCCGCGCACTGCGCGACCGGCCGCACGCCGTGCTGCTGCTGGCCGAGTCGGGCGGCGTGCGGCTGCACGAGGCCAACGCCGGGCTGATCGCGGTGTCGGAGGTGATGCGCGCCCTGCTCGACGTGCGCGCCGCCGGCGTGCCGGTGGTGGTGCTGATCGGTGGGGCCAACGGCTGCTTCGGCGGCATGGGCATCGTGGCGCGCTGCGCCGACCGCGTCGTGATGAGCGACATCGGCCGCCTGGCGATGTCCGGGCCGGAGGTCATCGAGGCCTCGCACGGGGTCGAGGAGTTCGACGCGCGCGACCGCGCGCTGGTCTGGCGCACCACCGGAGGAACCCACCGCTGGCTCACCGGCGACTGCGACGCGCTGGTGGAGGACGACGTGGACGCCTTCCGCGCCGCCACCGTCGCCCTGCTGGCGGCCCCGGACCGCTCCACGCCCCCGACCCCGGCCACGCTGGAGGCCGAGCACGCGCTGCTCGAGCGGCGCCTGCGCGTCCTGGACGCCCTGCCGGCCGGGGACGACGGCACCGGCCGCGACGACGCCTTCGCGCTGTGGAGCGCCCTGGGCATCGCTGACCCCGCCCGCGTGCCCGACCTGCCGGTGGACGCCGTGCGCGCGCTGCGCCGGCCCTGAGGAACACGGAGCACTTCATGCACTGGAACGAACTCGTCACCCGCCTCTTCGGCACCGGCCACGGCCTGGTCGCCGAGGGCGATTTCATCCGCGGCGACGTCGCCTTCGACGGCGCGACGCTCGCGGTCGTCGGCACCACGAACCACGCGCCGATCGGCGTGCGGCTGGCCCTGGCGCAGGCGCGCGGCGTGCTCGACACGATGGCACGCCATCCGGGCCGACCGATCCTGCTGCTGATCGACACGCAGGGCCAGCAGCTGCGCCGGCGCGACGAACTGCTGGGCATCAACCGCGCCATGGCGCACCTGGGCACCTGCATCGACCTGGCCCGCCGCCGGGGCCATCCGGTGATCGGCCTGGTGTACGACCAGGCGCTGTCGGGCGGCTTCATCACCTCCGGCCTGATCGCCGACGCCTGCTACGCGCTGCCGGAGGCCGAGATCCGGGTCATGCGGATTCCCGCCATGGCGCGCGTCACCAAGCTGAGCGAGGACCTGCTGACCGCGCTGTCGGCGTCCAACCCGGTGTTCGCGCCCGGCGTGGGCAACTACGTGGCGATGGGCGGGGTGCGCGCGACCTGGGAGGGCGACCTGCCCGCCGCGCTGCGCGACGCGCTGGCCCACACGCCCACCGAGGACCTGCGCGCGCGCGACGGCGCGGCGCGCGGCGGCCGCCGGCTCGCCGCCGACGTCGCCCGACGCGTGCTCGACGCCGCCTGAGGCCCGCCGTGCGACCCGGGCTCGCCGCCACCCCGCCCCCGCTGCGCCGCCACCGGCTCGCCCGCCTCACCGACGCCGGCTGGGCCGACGTGCTGGCCAGGGCCTGGGACGCGCAGGCGCGGGCCTGCCTGACGCTCTGGGCGGCGCGACGCCTGCCGCTGGTGATCGCGCGCCAGCCGGCCGAGGCGGTGGCCGGAGGCCGGGTCGCGCTGGGCCTGAGCGCGCCCGGGTGCTGGGACCGCCGCCGGCTGGCGCTGCGCGTGCCGTCCTCGGCGATCGACGGCTTCGAGGAGTTCCCGTGCCTGGACGGCGCGTGGGCCCCGGACGGAGCGCCTTCCGCGTCCGTGCGCGCGCTTGCCGCCGAGGTCGGCGCCGCGCTGGGCGCCCGGCAGGCCGTGGCGCATGTCTTCGGCAGCCACGGCTGGCGGGCGATCACCGGGCTCGATCACGTGCGGCCCACGTCCGACCTCGACCTGTGGATCGCCGTCGACGGCGCCGCGCACGCGGACGGCGTCGCGGCGGCGCTGGCGGCGTTCGAGGGATCGCGACCGCGCCTGGACGGCGAACTCGTCTTCGCCGACGGCGCGGCGGTGGCGTGGCGCGAGTGGATCGAATGGCGCGCCGGCCGCGCGCGCGCCGTGCTGGTCAGACACCTCGAGGGCATCGCGCTGCGGCACGACACCGGGTGGTGCGCGGCCCCGGCGGCGGAGCGCGGCGCATGAGCGCGCCGGCACGCCGCCGGGCGGCGCGCCCCGGTCCGACGCCGGCCGACCTCGGCCGCGCGGCCGTGCTGGCGCTGCACGACGAACTGTCGCTCGCGCCCAAGCCCGGCCTGGTGACGCCGCTGGACCGTGGCAGCCACGACGACATGGACGCCCACACCTTCATGCGCAGCCTGTTCGCGCTGCGCCACTACTTCGTGGAGATCGCCGGCGCCGGCTTCGACGGGGCGGCGTTCGACACCCTGGAGCGCCTGGGCATCGCGGCGGAGGCGCGCATGCTGGCCGCGACGGGTGGCGTCAACACGCACCGTGGCGCGATCTTCATGCTCGGGCTGCTGTGCGCGGCGGCCGGCGCGGTGGTGCGCGCGCACGGGACGGTCGCGCAACCCGGCCTGCTGCGCGAGGCGCTGCGCCAGCACTGGGGCGCGGCGCTGGCGCGGCGCGGCGCGCGCGCGCCGACCCTGCCCGGTGGCATCGCGGCGCGGCGCCTGGGCCTGCGCGGGGCCTCGCAGGAAGCGGCCCTGGGGTTCCCGGTGGTGTTCGACACCGCCCTGCCTGCCCTGGCGTCGGGGCTGGCGCGTGGGCTGGACGCGCGGCGCGCCCGCCTCGACGCCCTGTTCCACGTCATGGCGGTGCTCGACGACAGCAACCTCGCGCACCGTGGCGGCCTCGCCGGCCTGCGCGAGGTGCAGGCGCTGGCGCGGCGCTTCGTCGCGCGCGGCGGCATCGCCCGACCCGACGGCCCGCGCGAGGCGCAGGCCATCGCCGAGCACTGCGTGGCGCGGCGCCTGTCGCCCGGTGGCGCCGCCGACACGCTCGCCGCCGCGTGCTGGCTGCTGCGGGTGGGAGGCGGCGCGTGACGACCGTGGCGCGGGTGCGCCGGTGAGCTTCGCCCTGCTCTTCTCGGGCCAGGGTGCCCAGCATCCGGCCATGCTGCCCTGGCTGGCCGACGACGACGCGCTGGTGCGGGACGTGCGCGCGCGGCTGGGCGTCGACGACTGGCGCGCCGCGCTGGCCGATGCGCACTGGGCCGCGCGCAACGATCATGCGCAGGTCCTGCTGACGGGGCTCGGGCTCGCGGCCTGGGCCCGGCTCGCGCCCCTGGTCGCGGCGGCACCGGCCGCGATCGCGGGCTACAGCGTGGGCGAGCTGGCGGCCTTCGCCGCCGCCGGCGTGCTGGCGCCCGGGACGGCGCTCGCGCTGGCGTCGCGGCGCGCCGCCGCCATGGACGCGGCCGCCGCGCGCGAGCCCGGCGGGCTGCTGGCCGTCAGCGGCCTGTCGGGCGAGCGGCTGGAACGCCTGCGCGCCGCCACCGGCCTCGCCCTGGCCATCCGCAACGCCGAGGACGGCGTGATCCTGGGCGGGCCGGTCGCGGCCCTGGAGGCCGCGTCCGAGCTGGGCACGCAGGCCGGCGCGCAGTGCCGGCGCCTGCCCGTCGGCGTGGCCTCGCACACGCCCTGGATGCGCGTGGCGGCCGAGCGGTTCGCGCGGGAGATCGCGCAGGTGCCCTTCGCCGCGCCGCGCGTGCTCCTGTTCGCCAACACCGGCGACCGGGTCCACGACGCGGCGTCCGCCCGGCGGGCGCTGGCCGCGCAGATCGCCACCACCGTGCACTGGGACGCCTGCATGGACGACGTCATGGCGCGGCAGGTCGACTGCGTGCTGGAGATCGGCCCCGGACAGGGGCTCGCGCGCCTGTGGAACGCGCGCCATCCCGCCGTGCCGGCGCGCGCCTGCGACGAGTTCCGCAGCGCCGCGGCCGTCGCGGCCTGGGTGGCGCGTCACGACGGCGCGTGAGCGCCGCCCGGGGCGTGTCAGGCGCGGTGGCCGTCCATCGCGCGGCCGGCGGCCCGGAAGCGGGCGGCCAGGGCGGGCTGGCCGAGCTGATGGTGATCGGCCAGGGTGGCCAGTTCGCCGGACGTGCAGCGACGGGCGAGGCGTTCGGCCGCGCGCCAGAACGCCGAGCGCGCGGGGCGCTCGCCGGCGTGGACGCCAGCGCGGGAAAGCGTGGAAGGTCGGGTCATGGAAGTTCCTCGAAGGCCGCGGACCGGGCGCCGCGACAGAAACTTTAAGGGTTTACCCCATGTCCCTGCGCGCCGGAGAGGAATCCCCGGCGCCTGCCGTTCACTCGAGCCTGGCGTCCGCCGCCTCGACCAGCGCCTTCCAGATCGGCATGTCGTGGCGGTAGTTGCGCTGGAATTCCTGCGGGCTGTTGAACAGCGGCATGAAGCCGGCGCCCGCGACGCGTTCGAGCACCTTGGGGTCGCGCGCGACCTCGCGCAGGTGGCCGTGGAGCGCCTCCACGATGTCGCGCGGCGTGCCCGCCGGCGCGCCCATGGCGACCCAGCCGAAGATCGAATAGGCGTCGTCGGTCACGCCCTGCTCGTGGATGGTGGGGAGCTGCGGCAGGATCTGCATGCGCTCGCGTCCCGTGACGCCGATCGCCTTCAGGCGCCCCGCCTCGATGAAGGGCTTGGTGTTGAGCGCGCTGGAGAAGCAGAACTGCAGCTGCCCGCCGATCAGGTCCTGGATCATGGGCGCCTCGCCCTTGTAGGGCGAGTGGGTCATGTCCGAGCCGGTGGTCTTGCTCATGTAGGCACCCGCGAGGTGCGCGTACGAGCCCGTCCCCCAGGAGCCATAGGACAGCTTGCCCCGGTTGGCGCGGGCGTGGGCGAGGAGTTCCTTCATGTCGTTGGCCGGGACCGACGGATGGACCACCAGCGTCACCGGCGCCGCCGCGATCTGGGAGACCAGCGCCAGGTCCTTCTGCGGGTCGTAGGGCAGCTTCGCGTAGAGGAACTGGTTGATCAGCATCGACGTGCTCAGCGAGAGCAGCAGCGTGTGGCCGTCCGGCGCGGCCTTGGCCACGGCGTCGGTGCCCAGGATGCCCGCCGCCCCGCCCTTGTTGTCCACCACGACCGGCTGGCCGATGCGCTGGGACAGCGCCTCGCCGACGGTGCGCGCGATGATGTCCGTGGCGCCGCCCGCGTTGAAGGGCACCACCAGCCGGATCGGCCGGGTCGGCCAGGGCGTCCTGGCGCCCTGGGCGTGCGCCGTGGCCAGCAGCCCGCCGCCGCCCAGCGCGGCCAGGCCCTGCAGCATCGCGCGGCGGTTGATGTGCGTGATTTCCATGTCGGTGTCTCCGTTGGTCATGAGGGTCGATCCGTGGTCCGGCATCAGGCCGGCGGCAGCGTCAGCACGCCCTGGGCCCGCAGCGCCTCCAGTTGCGCGTCGCTCATCGACAGCAGTTGCTGCAGCACCTCGCGCGTGCCCTCGCCGAGCGTCGGCGGCGCGTTGCGGATCGGCAGACGCTGGCCGTCGAGCCGGTAGGGCGGCGCGAACACCGGCGTGGTGCCCACCACCGGATGGGGCATGTCCTGGACCAGTCGGCCGCGCCGCGTGCGCTCGGAGGTCAGGGCCTCGTGCAGGCCCGCCACGCGGCCGCACGGGATGCCGGCGGCCGTCAGGCGCTGGAGCAGCAGGTCGCGCGGGAAGGTGCGGATCAGCGCCGCCAGCATCGGGCCGAGCGCGACGCGGTTGGCGGCGCGCTGGACGTTGGTGGCGAAGCGCGGGTCCTCCACGATGTCGGGCCGCTCGACGACCTGGCGGCAGAACTTGTCGAACTGCGCGTTGTTGCCCACGGCGATGATGAGCGGACCGTCCGCCGCCTCGTACATCCCGTAGGGCACGATGGACGGGTGGGCGTTGCCGTAGCGCTCGGGATCGCGGCCGAGCTCGAGCGCGTCGAGCCCGTAGTAGCCGGTGATCATCACGCCGCAGTCGTAGAGCGCCATCTCGATGAGCCGGCCCTGCCCGGTCTTCTCGCGCCGATAGAGCGCGGCCAGCACGGCCTGCGCGGCGTACATGCCGGTCATCAGGTCCACCACCGCGACGCCGAACTTCAGCGGCGGCGTGCCGGCCACGCCGTTGAGCGCCATCAGACCCGCCTCGCCCTGGATCACCAGGTCGTAGCCGGGGCGCTTCGCCTCGGGGCCGCTGGCGTCGTAGCCGGCCACGGCGCAGTAGATGAGGCCGGGCCTGAGCGCCTTGAGCTGCTCGTAGCCCAGGCCCAGCTTCTCGGCGCCGCCGGTCTTGAAGTTGTGGATCACCACGTCGCACAGCGGCAGCAGCCCGCGCACGATCTCCAGCCCCTCGGGGCTCTGCAGGTCGATGGTCACGGACCGCTTGTTGCGGTTCATGCTGTTGTAGTAGGTGGTCTCGGTCTTGCCGATGCGCAGGCCCCAGTCGCGCGTGTCGTCGCCGCGGCCCGGGTGCTCCACCTTGATCACCTCGGCGCCGAAGTCGGCCAGCACCTGGCCGCACAGCGGCCCCGCGAACACGCGCGAGAGGTCCAGCACGCGCACGCCTTCCAGCGGCAGGTCCATGTCGTTCGAGGCTGTCATCGGTCTTGTCTCCTTGCAATGGGTTTGGGATGGCACGGCCGTGGCCGGGTTGCCACCGTAGTGTGCCGCCGAGGGCGGCGCGCGCCAGTCGCCTTCGTCCAGGCACGGCCCGCGGGCGCCGCGCGCGACGGCCGACGCCGGCGCGTGTTCGTCCGGGCCGTCGGGTCAATTCCTGACACGTCCAGGGCGTGAAAATCCATGGACGTGCCTGCCGGACCGCCCAAGATGAGTGCCTTCGCCGGTTCGCCCAGAACCCTTTTCCCCTCCATTTTTCCGGACCCGCCATGGAAAACAACAAGCCCATCGCCAATTTCCCAGCCGCTTCGAACAACACCGCCAACGCCTTCAACGACGCGTCGAAGGACCAGAAGACGCCCGCCACCGCGTCGTCGGCCGAGATCCGCAAGGACGTCGAACGTGCCACAGGCAAGGTCGCGGACACCACCAGGGACGCCAAGGATCAGGCGGTCGACAAGGCCAGGGACGTGAAGGACCAGGTCGTCGACAAGGCGAAGGACGTCAAGGACCAGGCCGTCGACGCGAAGGACCAGATCGCGGACAAGGCCGAGGAGGTCAAGGACCAGGCAGCCGACAAGGTCGAGGAAGTCAAGGGTGAGATCGTCGACGGCGTACAGGACGTCAAGGAAAAGGCCGCCCAGGTCGCCGGCGATGCCAAGGAGACCGTGTCCCGCGTGGCCGACAAGGTCCAGCGCTCGGGCGCGAAGGCCGTCGAGGCCACCCGCACCTATGCCAGCCACGCCGTGGACGCCACGGGACAGAAGGTGCGCGAGGCGCAAGACCGCTTCGAAGCCGCCCGGCAGACCGCCAGCGACTACATCCACGAAGACCCGGTGCGCGCGGTCGCCTACACGGCGCTCGGCACGGCCGTGCTGACCGCCGCGGCGATCGTCCTGCTGCGCCGCCGCTGAAGGCGGGGCTGGCGTCGCGTCACGCGGCCACGGCCCGCTCGTCCGACCGGCACGCCAGCAGGAAAGCGTCCGGCGGCATCGGCCGGCCATGCAGCCAGCCCTGCTGCGAGGGGCAGCCGTGCTGGGTGAGGAACAGCGCCTGCTCGGGCGTCTCGACGCCCTCGGCCACCACGTGCAGGCCCAGGTGCGAACCCATCGACAGGATCGAGCACACGATGCCGGCGCTCGCCACGTCGTTGGGCAGTCCGACGATGAAGCTGCGATCGATCTTGATCTCGTGCAACGGCAGCTGGCGCAGGTAGCCCAGGCTGGAGAAGCCGGTGCCGAAGTCGTCGATCGAGAACCGCACGCCCAGCGCGACCAGTTCACGCAGGCGCTCGGTGACCTGGGCGACGTCGGTGATCAGGAGCCCCTCGGTGATTTCCAGGATCAGGCCGTCGGCGGGTGCATGGTTCACGTGCAGCGCTTCGCGCACCTGCGCGACGAAATCCGGGTGGTTGAACTGAACCGGGCTGATGTTGATGGCGAGCGTCTGGTGGCCGTGCCCACGGCGCAGTTCGACCAGGATGCGGCACCCCGCGTGCAGCACCCACAGGCCCAGCTCCACGATGGCGCCGCACGACTCGGCCAGCGGGATGAACTGGTCGGGCGGCACCAGTCCACGCTCGGGGTGACGCCAGCGCAGCAGCGCCTCGCCCCCGCCCACCGTCCCCCACCGGTCGACCTGCGGCTGCACGTGCAGGAACAATTGGGGCGAGCCGATGGCCGCGCGCAGGTCCTCCTCCAGCGCGAGCCGTTCGTGGAAGCCGGCCATCATGGCGTGCTCGAAGACGATCAGGCCGCCACGCCCGGCGGTCTTCGAGCGGCGCAGTGCGAGCTGCGCCTCGCGCAGCACGACCAGGCCGTCGACGGTGTGCGCGTCGATCAGGCTGGCGCCCGCGCTGGCGTGGATGGCGAGCGTGCAGGTGCTCATGCGGAACGGCTCGTGCAGGCTGTCGAGCAGCTTGCGCGCCACGACCTCGGTCGTGCGCCGCGCCGCCACCGCCTTCCGAGGCGACGAGCGCGACGAACTCGTCGCTGCCCGTGCGCGCGATCAGGTCGCCGCGGCGCAGCACGCCCTGGAAGCGGCGGGCCACCTCGCACAGCACCTCGTCGCCGATGTGGGCACCGTGCGCCACGTTGAGCAGCTTGAAGCGGTCGATGTCCAGGCAGACCACGGCCATGGGCGCTTCCCCCGCGATCACGCGCGCCTGCGCGGCCGCGAGCCGGTCGACCAGCGCGCGGCGGTCGCACAGGCCGGTGAGCGCGTCGCGATGCCCGGCGGCGAAATCGGACGCCACCGGCATCGCCGGCATGTCGGCGCGCGCGGCGTGCGAGGTCGCCGGGCCGGTGTCGGCGATCACGAAGCCGCCCTTGCCCGACTGCTTGACCGCGTACATGGCGGCGTCGGCGGCATGGATCAGCGTCTTGGAATTGGCGGCGTGCAGCGGGTAGCTGGCCACGCCGACGCTCGCGCCGACGCGCGCGCGCTCGCCGTTGGGCAGCACGAAGGCGGCGCCGAAACGCTCGATGAGCTGCCGGGCGAGTTCGCCGATGCTCGGGTCGGTGGCCTCGACGCCGACGATCATCACCACCAGTTCGTCGCCCCCCAGGCGCCCGACGATGTCGCACGGCCGATGGAACAGCGTGCGCAGGCGCTGCGCCGCCTCCACCAGCACCGCGTCGCCCGCCGCGTGGCCCCAGCGGTCGTTGACGCCCTTGAAGCCGTCGAGGTCGATGAACATGAGCGTGACCGCGCCCTCGTCGCGGCGCGCGGTGTAGAGGTGCTGGCCGAGCGACGATTCGATGTACGCGCGGCTCTTGAGTCCGGTCAGCGCGTCGTGCTCGGCGCGGTGCTGCGCGGCGTGCTCCTGCACCTTGCGCTGCGTGATGTCGTAGAGCACCCCCTCGATGCGCTGCAGTCCCGAGGCCGCGTCCGCCAGGACCGACACCATGCAGTGCGCCCACAGCGTGCTGCCGTCGTCGCGCACCAGTTCCAGGTCCCCCGCCTCGGGCTGCGCCGAGGACCGGGCCTGTTCGACGAGCCGCCACAGGCGCGTGGGCAGCACGAACACGCTCGCGGCGAAATCCGGCAGGGAGGCGGCGTCGACGTCCTCGGCCTGTCGCCCCAGCAGTCGGCTGAGCGCGGGGTTGGCCTGCAGCAGTTCGCCGGCCGCCGAGAGGATGAAGATGCCGGCGCTGGTGGAGTCGAAGATGCCGCGATAGCGCGCTTCCAGGGCGGCGATCTCGCCGCGCATGGCGCGCTCGCGCTCCAGCGCCTGCTGCTGGAGGTCGAGCAGCCGGTTGGCCGCGGCGGTCACGACGCCGACCTCGTCGTTCGCGTGGCGCGGCGCGGTGGTCAGGCGCTCGGACGAACCCGGCCGCAGGCGTTCCAGGGCTTCGGCCAGCCGGTGCATCGGACGCGACAGCAGCCGGCTCGCCAGGGCGTTGAAGACCATCAGCACGCCCGCGAGCATCACGATCAGCGCCGCGACCAGGATGGCGGCCTGACGGCGCGCCTCGGCCGCGAGCCGGGTCGTGTCCAGCCAGACGCACAACCGCCCCACCTCCTCGGCGGGATTGAAAGGCGAGGACAACGTGGACTCGAAGGACGGCGCGCGCGCCGCGGCGGCGCCACGGTCGGCGCTGGCGGTCGCGCCGTCGGCCGTGGCCATCACGCCGCCCTGGGCGTCCAGCACCCGGACCCGCGAGACCGAGGGGTGATGGGCCACCCCGCCGATCAGTTCGCCCAGCAGCACGTCGTCGCGCGCGTAGGCGCCGACGGCCACGGTCTGCTGGACGGCCGCGACGATGGCGCGCGCGGACGTCTCCCCGGCTTCCATGTAGTGCGCGCGGGCGCTGACGTAGACCACGGTCGCGACCAGCGCCGCCAGCACGGCGGCGATGCCGAAGACGACGGTCCTGAAACGGGCGTGGAGGCTGCGGCTGGGCATCGTGGAGCGGCGGTTCGTGGCGTTCAGGGCAGCCGAAGGACGACCCGCACCGAGCTGTCCTGCGGCTCGCGCGTGAGGTAGCCGATGGCCGTGGGATCGGCGCGCAGGCGCTGGAGCATGGCCGGATCGTCCTCGACGGTGCGCGGGGGCTGCACCTGGCCCGTGAAGTGGAGCCGGGCCCAGTAGCTGTTGATCCGGGCGATGTCCATGCCGGTCAGCGCCAGATAGAAGTCCGCGCGCGCCGCGCCGTCGCGCTGCTGGTCGAGCGGGGTGGCGACCTCGCCCCCGGGCAGGGTCCGGGTGCGTCCGGTGTAGAGCGCGAGCACGTCCTTCTGGGCCAGCGCACGCACGGGGCTCTGCGCCGACACCACCACGTAGAGCGGCTCGACCGCCCGGGCCGGGGCGAACGGGCCCGCGAGCATCAGCAGCAGGAGTGCCATCGAAGGCCGGCGACGGCGTGAAGGCGTGCGCATCATTGTCCCCACACGAAGTCGACCAGCACGGACACCAGGGTGCCCCGGCCGCTGCGCCCGTCGGCGAAACGCCATCCGGCCGCGCCGTCGGTGCGCACGTCGAAGCGATCGACCTGCAGCTTCAGTGCGGCGGTGGGCGTGAAGTCCCAGCGCAGGCCGACGCCCAGCGTGGTCTGGTCGTAGCGGTAGTTGTGGCCGGCCGCGGCGGCGAGGCCGATCAGCCCCTGGGCTTCCTGGGCGCCCTCGGCGCCGATCAGCGGCGTCAGTGAACCGGCCGCGTCGGGCGCGGCGAAGGGGGCCTGGTCGGGCCTGACGCGGCTCGCGATGCCGTAGTAGGTGAGCGAGCCCTGGCGATAGCCCGCGCTGACGTAGGCACGCTTCGCGTTCAGCGGGCTGCGCGCGATCCGCAGCTGACTGCCCTCGGCGATGAAGGTCCACGGTCCCGTGTCGTACTGCGCCGCCAGGGCCATGTAGCTCGAAGGCCCGCCGCTCCACAGGTTCTGGCTCAGGGTGTCGAGCGCGCCGGCGAGTCCCGGCACCGGCAGCTGGCCCAGCTGGCCGAGGCCCTCGCGCAACTGCGAGGGGCCGTCGCCGACGTCGACCCGGAACCGGCTGCGCAGGTAGCTGGCCTTGAGCAGCAGACCGCCCTCCTCCCGCGACAGCCCCAGCGCCAGGGCGTCGCGGCCCTTGACCGGCAACCGTCGGCCTTCGACATCGGTCACGCCGGTGCGCACCGAACCGGCCGTGAGCCGGGCGCGCCAGGACGTGTCGTCGCCCGACCATCGCTGTTCCAGGTCGGCGCCGTCGATCGACACCAGCGGCGCGAAGCCGTAGAAGTCCACCGGAGGACGCGCCCACGGCAGCGCGAAGCCGACGTTGCGGCTGTCCGCGAACAGGAAGATGTCGGGGCTGGTGCGGCCGACGCGCAGCCGCGTGTCGGGCAGGACGCGGTAGCCGACGTAGGCCCAGTCGATGTTCTCGGCCCGGGGGGTACCGGACGGCTTGGACAGGACGACGCCCTGGACCCCGGCCTCCCACTGCGTGCCCGGGTTCCAGTTCAGCTGGACGCCCAGCCGGCTGTCGGGCGTCGCGCTGAGCCGCGACCCCGCGCCGAGCTGGGTGCTGTTGCGCACGAAGCCCCAGTCGTTGCCTCCGGACTGACCGACCACGCCCAGCGTGCCGAAGCCACTGAGCTTCCAGGGCGAGTCGAACATCGGCTCCGTCGGTGCCGGGGTCTGCGTCTGCGTCTGCGTTTGCGCCTGGGTCGATGTCGCCAGCACGAGCACCAGCGCGGCCGCCCACGGCCGCCGTCGTCGCGGCGCGTGCGGGAGTGTGGGGAAGGCCCTGGGAGAGTGCATGTCGGTTCGGAGGCTGCGCATTCGCTGTGTCCTCAGTGATCGACACGCGGTGGGAGAAATTGAGAGAAAACCCGCACATCGAGAAGAAATATTTCGGACGTGGGCTGCGGCGGCGAGATTCGTCGCTTCCAGTGTTTCGATGCCGGCGCCGATGCGGGTGCCGGTGCGAGTGCGAGTGCGAGTGCGAATGCCGTGAAAGGAAGCGGCAGGGGTGCGCAGCTCTCACGTGGCAGCCCGCGTGAGTTCGCCGGCTGCCGACGATGCTTTGGGTCCACTCTTCGCCGCGCCAAAGTGTTTGTGTTCACTAACTTCATTTATCGAGTATTCGTTGCCTTTGGTCCTGAAGTACCAATCGAAGAGTGGCTCACCGACTGACGTGTGTGCCCGCATGGCGATGAATTCGGCTCGATCGCTGACACGCCGGCGTCTGAAGACAAGCGCTGACCCCTTGACAGGACATGCGCCAGAAACTCCGGCGGTGGCCAACCGGCGCGCTCTTGGTGTCCGATCGATGCCCAGGGGTGCCGGTCACTGGCTGCGCCAGGTCGATGAGGCGCGATCCTGAGGAGGGGAGTCACGAACAATCCGGCGAGTTCGCGCGGCGTGAGTCGATCCAAATCACCGGTGTGGGTTCCACGTCTCAAAAGCCGGCATGGTCCATTTCTCGATTGAGATCCATACGTCGTCAGACGGGCCAGATGGCCTTCGCAACGACGCAGGACATCATTCGACACGTGACAGTCGCTGGGATGAGCGAGCAAACTCGGCCGTCACGCCCTCGCAAAGAAAAAAAAGGGGGGGGTAGGACCGTCCTACCCCCCCGACCGCCAACGCGAACGCGCTCCTATTTGAGGAACGATTCGATCAACGCCGCAAGTTTCTGTCTGCGGCTCTCGTCGAGCTTCTGATTGATCTTCACGTTCACCTGGCCGATGGCGGACGTGGAGATCGTCGCGACGACGGTGCCGTCGCGTTCGATGTCGATCCTGTTGGGCGGCGCGTAGGCCGCCGGCGTGCCCTGCACCGCGCCCGTCAGGACGGCCAGGACTTCCTTGGCATTCATGCCCTTGCCGTTGATCGACTTGGCCCGACGCAGCAGGCCTTCCGGATCGCTCTGCTGGACATCGTTCAGGGGTTTCGCCCAACGGAATTGCAGGTCGAGCGGAGAATGGAATGCATCGATCACCGCTTGTGGAAGGCGCGCCAGGGAGATCGCCTTGCCGACGTCCGCGACGTCCCGCCCGATGGCCGACGCGAGCTGGCGATTGGAAGCGTACAGCCCATGGTCGAGTGCGCGCGTGTACATCACGCCCTGTTCCCAGGCGGAGAGATCGGCGCGGTTACGGTTCTCCCGCTCCATCTGCACGAACAACTCCTGCTCGCTGGCCGATTCGATCAGCGCGAGGACCGGCAGGCCGAGTTCGAGGCAAGCGCGATGGCGCCGGTGACCAAAGACGATTTCGTACGACGGCCCCCCGGGGGGGTAGGACGGTCCTACCCCCCCGGGGGCGCCCTCCGGGATCGGCCGCACCTTGATCGGCTGCACGTTACCCCCGGCACGTCCGATCTCGTCCTTCAGGGCGGCGAAGTCCGCGGATTCGAAAGACGAACTGTGCCGGTTGGCCCACCGCGACGGCACAACCTTGGTCGCATCGAGCAGCCGGGTGGGCTCGGCACCCTCGAAACGGGCCGCCTGCGTGCGCAGCAGCTCGTTCTCCTTCATCGCCTCCGACTGGTTGGCCATGAAACCCATCAGCGTACCGGGCGCCGTCTTGGGCTTGACCGCCAGGCTGCCTCTCTCGGGCGCCGCCGGCGCGACCGGCCGGGATGCGGCGTCGCCGGAGACTTCGACCTTGGGCGGCGGGATCATCACCCGCCCCGCCTTCGCCAACAGATTGCGCGCCATCACTTGACTCCTTTCTTTGCAGTCGCTCGCACCGACTCGTCGAGCTGCCGGTCCCATACCGTCCGGATCGAGCCCTCGACCAGCGAGACGAACTGGTCGTAGGCGTCTCTGGCACGCTTGAACGTCCGTGCGTTCCCGTCGTAGCGCGACACGTCGTACACCGTCCCGAACTCGGCGCTGGCCGTGGCCGTCACCGCCGTCTTGGGGATCTCGATCGGCAGCACCTTTTCCGCGTACGTCGACCCGATCCACTGGCGCACCACGCCGCTCGCCGCGTCCGAGGAATCGACCCGCGACAACAGGACGTTGATGAAATCGAACTCTTTGGTCAATCCCCGCTCGGTCAACAGCGAATTCGTCAATTCCGAGAACATGCTCCAGAACTGCGCGGCCGACGCGAAGTCCAGCGCACTGGGCGGAAGGGGCATCACGATCCCGTTCGACGCCATGAACGCATTGATCGTCACGTAGGAAAGGGAAGGTGGCGTGTCGATCACGATCACGTCGTAGTCGGAACGGACGTCGTCGATTCCCAGATCGAGCACACGCCAGAATTCGAAGCCCGGCTCCTGGGACTGGCGAGCGGGGAGGGCGAACTCGGCACCGAACAAGAGCGGCGCCGCCGCGACCAGATCGATGCCGTCCCAGTACGTCGACCGGATCGCGTAACGGATGGACGTCTCGGACCCCATCGCCAGCGGAAGGATGGTCTCCTCTTCATTGACCTCGGTGTCCGGAAGGATGCCGAACAACGTCGTCAAGGACCCCTGCGGATCGGTGTCGATCACCAGCACCCGATGTCCGAGCAGCGACAGTCCCTGGGCCAGGGTGACCGCCGTGGTGGTCTTCGACACCCCCCCCTTGAAATTGCCGATGCTGATCGTCACCGCTTCCGCACCCACTGGCCGGAGAAACTCCTTGCGGTACTCCTTGACCCACGACCGTGACTCCTGCAGCGTGAATTCCCGCCGGCTGCCGGAACTGTTCAGTTGCCCAGCCGGCAGGTCGCCCTTGGCGATCCGGTGACTGACGGAACCCTTCTCGGCCGAGCACATCGCTGCAAGCTGGCTGAGGTTGAAGACCGGCGGTGACTTGCGTGCCGACGGCGCCAGCATGGCCACCCTGATCTCTCCCATCATCGCGATCGCCCGCTCGGCCTGATCGGCGATGTTCGCGAGCGTGATCCGACGCGGACGAGTCAAATTCAATTTGTTCAACACAATGCTCCTGATGAAACGGATGCCGGACCTTTTACGGAAAGCGGCGGTTCACCGTACATTGTGTCAACTAAGGTCCCTGCAGAGAAGGTTGGAACTCGTTTTAGAGAGATGCTCAGGTCTTCTTTTGCACATATCAGACACCCTGAGGATTTATAAAGTATCAACCCTTTAGTTCCTTTAATACATTTAGAGAAAAAAAAGTTCATACGGATCAATGGGTTAACTCATATTTTGCAGGTGGATACAGGAGCATCCGGCGACTTTTCAGGAGCGTCCGTATGCATCTACAGGAACACGCATGCAGGGCGGCAGGACCTGACGTGAGGGTCTTCGTGAGTCCGGTCGAGTGGTGGGCAAGTGCTGCAGGTTTTCATCTGCTTCCCCCGGAATCGGGTCCCATCAGGCATCGGAGAGAGCCTGTGACGCGGCAACGCAATGCCACAGCGAGCGCAGAGGTGAGGGTTTTCAGGAGTCACTTCCTCGCTCATGGCTTCGCACACGTGAGGGTTTTCAGGAGTTGAAAGTCGTTTTCCTCGACGTGTCTTGATGTGAGTCGCGGTTTCTCCTGAAGCGACGCTGCGGTAGAGTGCCCCAATGGATCTCCCGACCGAAGCCCCGCCCCTTCCTCGGCCCCGCAGACGGGCTGCTTTGTCCGGCGATGCGCAGATCGCCCTGTTCCAGCAACCTCTGCTCAAGCCGGTCAACACGCTCGGTTGGACGCCCAAGGAAAAGAAGATCACCATTCTTGCGCGCAAGAGCTGGAACGTCCTCCTGCATCTGGCCCAGAACCAGGGACTGGACAAGGAAGTCTTCACCGCCACGCTGTCGCGGGTCGTCAAGAGCATCGACTACGGCTCCAACGACCTGGAACTGATCAAGAAGCACCTGCGCGGCATGGTCTCCACGACGGTCGAGTGGCAGTCGCCCACGTCAGGGGAGGGCGGATACTGGACCGTTTGCGGCCTGCTCTCGCATGCGAAGCTCACGAAGGTGCGCGGTGAGATCTGGGTCGAATGGTCCTACGCCGTGAACATGCGTCAGGAGCTGCTGGAGCCGCGCGTTTTCGCGCGTCTGCAATTGCCGATCCTCTCGCAGTTGCGCACGCACGCGGGCTTGGCCCTCTACGAGATCTGCACACGTTACAAGGACATCGGGCGCACGGCCCGCCAATCCTGGCATTGGTGGCGGCCGGTGCTCACGGGACGGCCGGACAACGAGAAGACGGCCCGCATGGAATACCGCGTCTTCAAGCGCGACTGCCTGCGCCTCGCCATCGCCGAGATCTCCGCGGTCACCGACATCGAGATCGAACTGGTCGAGTACAAGGCCGGTCGCTTCATCTCGGACCTGCAGTTCCTCGTCAAGCCGAAGTCGCAGCAGGACCTTCCCCTGATCGCATCGACCCGACCCGTGGACATCGCCGTGATCGAACGCGCCGGGCGCCAGGGCATCGACAGCGATCGCGCGGAATCGCTGCTGGAAGAGTTCGGCGAAGCGTCACTGGCGGCGGGCCTGGACGCGCTCGAACGACGCGTCGCCTCGGGGTTTCCGGAGCCCTTGCGTGATCCCTACCGCTACCTGAAGTCGCTCATGCCGGGAGAAGCCAAACGCGTCCAGACCGAGCAGGTCGCGCAAGCGGCCAGGATCGACCCCGCAAGCCCGGTCGTCCGCGCCGCACAGGCGATGCGCCACGCGAAGTGGGCCGAGCAATGGCTGAGGGAGCGGCGCACGCAGGTGATCGAGGAGATCCAGCAACTCTCCCAGGACGCGCAGAACGACCTGGAGCGCGCGTTGCTGCAGGACATGGAACAGCGCAATGTCCATCCATCGATCCGCAAGCGCCTGCAGTCGAGCGGCTGGGAACACCAAATCGTCGTGCAGGACATGGTCCGCTACTACGCGCAAGCCACCCATGGTCCGGCATGGGACCAACCCACCGATCGCGACCTGCTGGACATCGCTTCGCGGGCCGGCGGTGTCTCAGGGTGAATCGAAAGTGTCATTCGACAACACGAGACACATCGTTAACGCTGAAAATCCAAAATGGTTGATTATGTGATTTATCAACATGGAAGTTGGCTTAAGACACGTCAGATGGTGTACGCATTCAAAGCGCGATCGGCGTCGGGCCCCCACTCGAAGTCATGAAGGTTCTCACCACAATCAAGGCTTTCAACTCGCCTCTCGCTGTAAGTTGGCCTGAGGGCGTCCAAGCAAGTCCCGCAACGGGGCGATGGCGTGAGCGCGGCTTCGTGGTCGACTCCAACGCATAACGGCTTCAGGTGCTGCCTGAAGCGCTGCCATGTTGGCCATGCGGCCGCATTCTGTTTGAAGTTCGGTCGAGGGCCCTGGCAGCCTTGGACTCTTTCGATCGCATTCGTCAGGCGCGCCAGCGTCACTGGGCAGGGCGCACTGAAGTGACGTAGAACGTCCCGCACCGATTTTTTCCACGGCCAGGGTCGTCTTGACGCGTGAGGGTTTCAGGCTCGATGCCACAGCAACGGACAGCCAAAGGCAATGTGCTGTCCCATCAACCCGGCGGAGCGGTGAGAGCAACCGACCCCTGGGGAAACACCGATTCCAAAGTATTGCGACGTGCACACGTTCCAATTAATATACTTAGCAAGCTAACTAAATGGCCGGATTCAAACAGACTCCGTCAACCCTCATGAACGCCACGATGCCCGAACTGCTCGCTTGGTCCGACTCGATGTCGCTCGGACACCCGCGCTTGGACGACGAGCACCAGCGCCTTGCCGCACTGATCGCTCAACTTCAAAAAGCGCTCGACGACGACCTCCACGCTGCGCTAAAGGCGGTGCTTGAAGAGGCCGCGGCGCATTTCGCGGTCGAGAACGACCTCATGACGGCAACCGGCTTTCCACCCCGCGAATGCCACATTAAGGAGCACGAGGCCGTGCTCGGCACGCTGCGCGGCGTCGCCGAGCGTCTGGCGCGGGGCGAACACGCGGTCGCGAGGCGACTGTCGGCGGAACTTGCAGCATGGTTCCCGGCGCATGTGCAGCACCTCGATTCGGCGCTGTCCCATTGGCTGTGCAAGTTGCAGCACGGCGCCAAACCTGTCGTTCTCCGTCTCAGCGGCGACAGGGGCCGTGCAAGTCCGGGCCGTCGCGACGTCGTGACGGCCAGCGCCTGATTTCGATTCGACAACAACACACCACGAGAAAACTCCATGATGACTTCGGAAGAAAACGATCTGCTCTGCCGCGTTGAAGGCACGGCGCCGATGGGCCAACTGATGCGGCGCCACTGGACGCCCGTCTGCCTGCTGGAGGAGGTGAGCGAGCCCGACGGCGCGCCCGTGAAGGCGCGCGTCTTCGGCGAGGACCTGGTGGTGTTTCGCGACACCGACGGCCGGGTCGGCGTGATGGACGAGTACTGCCCGCACCGCCGTGCCTCGCTGGTCTACGGGCGCAACGAGGAAGGGGGCCTGCGCTGCCTCTATCACGGCTGGAAGATGGACGTCGATGGCAACGTGCTTGAGATGGCTTCGGAGCCGTCTGCCAGCGGCATGGCCGAGAAGGTCAAGCACACGGCCTACCCGACGAGCGAGTGGGGTGGCCTGGTCTGGGCCTACATGGGTCCAAAGGACGACGTACCGGCGTTTAGGCCGCCGGCCTGGGCACCCACGGCCGAGACGCGCGTGAGCATCGCCAAGGTGCTGCTGCCGTGCAACTGGGCGCAGATTCTGGAGGGCGCCATCGATTCGGCGCACAGCTCCAGCCTGCATTCGTCGGACATGGTGCCCGCCCGCGTGGACGGCGCCCAGGCGACCGCCAACACCTGGCTGCGCCCCTCCACCGACAAGGCGCCGCGCATGCAGGTGCAGCGCACCGGCTACGGCTTCCGCTACGCCGCGCTGCGCCGGCCGCTGACCAACGCCGCCGTGAACGACTACGTGCGCTCGACCGTCTTCGTGGCGCCGGCCACCGCATTGATTCCGCCCAACAACCTCTACAACGTGGCCAACATCAACGTGCCGATGGACGACACAAACACCGCGTTCTATTTCATCGCCTGGGGCCATCCCGCGCAGACGCCGGAGACCGAGACCTGGCGGCGCTTCCTGCGGCAGACCGTGGGCGTCGATCTGGACGCCCGGTATCGCCCGCTGCGCACGATGGACAACATGTTCTGGCAGGACCGCAACGCCATGAAGGCCGGCAACTTCACCGGCATCACCGGTTTCCCCAATCAGGACGTAGCGATGTGGCTGACCATGGGTCCAATCGCCGACCGGACGCACGACCGCCTGGGTGCCAGCGACCTGGCGATCGTGGAGTTCCGCAAGCAGATGCTCGAGGCCGTGCAGGCCTTCGCACAGGGTGCGCCGGCCATCGGCACGGGCGCCGAGGCTGCCACGCCGGCGGTCTGCGCGTTCCAGGCGATCGTGCCCAAGACCACGGACTGGCGGGTCCACGAGACCCGCTTCATCTGGCACGAAGGCGTGGGTCACCCCGAATTCGAAGACTCCTATTCCGTGAAGGCCTGATCCCATGAGCAAACTCCAGCTCTCCGTCGCCATGGGCAACTACGACCGCACGCGGGCGCTGTTCGACGGCCTGGTGCAGATCGACGGCGTCGATCCGGTCTACATGCTGCTCAATCCGGAAGAGATGTTCTTCCGCGCCATGCGCAGCGTCGATTTCGACGTCACCGAACTCTCGTTCTCCAGCTACCTGGTCAAGCATTCGCGCGGCGAGTGCCCCTACATCGCGCTGCCGGTGTTCCTGTCGCGGGCCTTTCGCCACACGTCGATCTACGTGCGCAAGGACCGCATCGACCAGCCGGCCGACCTGAAGGGAAAGCGCATCGGCCTGCCCGAATACCAGCTCACCGCCAACGTCTGGGCGCGCGCGATCCTGGAAGACGACTTCGGCGTGCGTCCCTCGGACGTGACCTGGGTGCGCGGCGGCATCGAGACGCCCGGCCGGCCTGAGAAGGTCAAGCTGCAGCTGCCCGGTGATGTCCGCATCGAACAGGCACCGGCGGACACGACGATCTCGGAGCTGCTCGACCGGGGCGACATCGACGGCTTCATGGCCCCCCGGCCCCCCAGCCGGGCCGCGCTGGCCAACCCGAACATCGGGTGGCTGTTCGACGATCCGACTGCCGTCGCCAAGGACTATTTCCGCCGCACGGGCGTGTTCCCGATCATGCACGTCGCCGCCATCCGCAAGGAGCTGGCCGAACGGCATCCGTGGCTGCCAGGTGCCCTCGTCAAGGCCTTCACGCAGTCGAAGGCGGCGGCGCTGCAGCTGCTGTCGGACACCTCTGCGACCAAGGTGACGCTGCCCTTCGTCGAGGAGCAGCTGCAGGCCGCGCGCGAGACCATGGGCGAGGACTTCTGGTCCTACGGCGTCGCTCCGGCACGCCGGACGCTTGAGGCCTTCGTGCGCACGCACCACGCCCAGGGCCTGTCGTCGCGCGAGGTCCCCGTCGAGGAGCTGTTCCATCCCGCGACCTACGAGTCCTACAGCATCTGACGCTGCCATCCAGAAAACAACGGAGACACATTCCTATGAAACAAACAATGCTGGGCTGGCTGGCCGCCTCGGCCGCCATGGCCTGCCTGATCCTCACCGCGCCGGCGCGGGCCGACACGTTCCCATCGCGTCCGGTGAAGCTGGTCGTGCCCTACTCGCCGGGCGGCCTGCCCGATACCGTGGCGCGGATCCTGTCGCGCCCGCTCGGCGAGGCGCTGGGCCAGTCGGTGTTCGTCGAGAACAAGCCGGGCGCCGGCGGCGCCGGTGCCGCTTCCACGCTGACTCAGTCGCCGGCGGATGGCTACACATTGCTGGTCACCGATGGCCCGATGCTGTCGATCACGCCGCTGCTGATCAAGAAGATGAGCTACGACGCCACCGCCGATTTCATGCCGGTCTCGCTGGTCGGCAAGGCGCCGCTGTTCCTGGCCGTCAATCCGAGCGTCAAGGCCGACACCCTCGACGAGCTCATCGCGCTGGCCAAGGCCAAGCCCGGCGCGCTGAACTACGGGTCCTCGGGCACCGGCAGCATCCACCACCTGACCACCGAGGCCATGAATTCGAGGCTCGGGATCGTCATGACGCACGTGCCGTTCCGGGGCAGCGCCAATTCGGTGCCGGCCATGATCGGCGGGCAGGTCGACATGGTGTTCGCCTCGCCGCCCTCGCTCATGGGCTTCGTCAAGGCCGGCCAGGCCAAACTGCTGGCCACCAACGGCGCGGCCCGTTCGCCCTTGGCGCCGCAGATGCCTGCGCTGGTCGAGAAGATCCCGGGCTTCGACTTCGCTTTCAATGTCGCTGTGCTCGCCAAGACGGGCACGCCGGCCGGGGCCATCGCGCGCGTGAGCAGCGAGATCGCCCGGATCGTGAAGCGGCCCGACGTGATCGAGCAGCTGCGTCTGGCGGGTGTCGACCCGGTCGGCGGCTCGCCTGAGCAGCTCGCGCAGGCGTTGAAGAGCGAGACCGCGCGCGTCACCGATGCCGCCGGCCGCGCCAACCTGAAGGCCGAGTGAGAGCGTGGTCATGACCGACATCCAGACCCATGCCGACACCAAGATGCCGCTGCGCGTCGCCCGCGCCTACGACGTCGCCGAAGGCATCCGCAGCTTCGAGCTGGTGCAGCCCGACGGCAGCGAACTGCCGCCGTTCACGCCCGGCTCGCACGTGAAGGTGCAGACGCCCAGCGGCGCGATGCGCAAGTATTCGCTGTCCAACGATCCGGCCGAGCGCGATCGCTACGTCATCACCGTCAAGCGCGACGCCGCTGGACAGGGCGGTTCGGTCAGCATGCACGACGACGTGAAGGAGGGCGACACCCTGCCGACCTCCGTGCCCGACAACGCCTTCCCCCTGGTCGAGAAGGCGAAGGGCTACCTGTTCATCGCCGGCGGCATCGGCATCACGCCGATCCTGTCGATGATCCGTTCGTTCGGCGAGTTGCCGCCGGCGCCGTGGAAGCTTTTCTACCTGACCCGGTCGCCGGCCAGTACTGCGTTCCTGGACGATCTGAGCCAGCCGGAGCTGAAGAAGCAGGTGCGCATCCATCACGACCAGGGCGACCCGGCGCGCACCTTCGATCTGTGGCCAGCGCTCGAGAAGCCGAACACGGCGCACGTCTACTGCTGCGGCCCGAGACCGCTGATGGAGGCCGTGCGTGACATGACCGGTCACTGGTCGCCGGCCAACGTGCATTTCGAGAGTTTCAACGAGGGCGGCGGCGTGCGTCCGGAGGACCAGCCGTTCAAGGTCAAGCTGGCGCGCAGCGGCGGCGAATACAACGTGCCGGTGGGCCAGTCGATCCTCTCGGTGCTGCGCGAGCACGGGTGCGACGCGGCGTCGTCTTGCGAGAGCGGCACCTGCGGCACCTGCCGCACGGGATTGCTCGGCGGCGAGGCCGATCACCGCGACATGGTGCTGATGCCCGAGGAGATGGAGCACCAGATCATGATCTGCGTCTCGCGCGCCAGATCGCCTGAACTGGTGCTCGATCTGTGACCGCGCCCACGACCGAGCATCGGCAGATCCGCCTGGGTGTCGCCGGTCTGGGCCGGGCCTTCACGCTGATGCTGCCGACGCTGCTGAGAGACAGCCGGGTGCGGCTGGTGGCCGCCTGCGATCCGCGCGAAGAGGCCCGCGCCCGCTTCGCGCGCGATTTCGATGCGCCGGTCTACACCGGCATAGAAGGCCTCGCCAGCGATCCCGAGGTCGAGGCGATCTACATCGCCAGTCCGCACCAGTTCCACGCGGCGCAGACCCGGATCGCCTCGCGTCACGGCAAGCACGTCCTGGTCGAGAAGCCGATGGCGCTGTCGCTGGCCGAGTGCGACGCCATGATCGAGGACTGCCGCGCGGCCGGCGTGCGGCTGATCGTCGGCCATTGCCACAGCTTCGATTCCCCGTACCTGCAGGCACGCGACATCATCGCCAGCGGTGAAGTCGGGCGGGTGCGCATGATCCAGGCATTGAACTACACCGACTTCCTCTATCGGCCGCGACGACCCGAGGAGCTGCGGACCGAGGAGGGCGGCGGCGTGGTCTTCAGCCAGGCGGCGCACCAGGTCGACGTGGTGCGGCTGCTCGCCGGATCGGCGGTCACGCGGGTGCGCGCCGTCACGGGCGACTGGGACCCGACGCGCTCGACGCAGGGGGCCTATTCGGCCCTGATGTGGTTCGACGACGGCGCCTTCGCCAGCCTGAGCTACAGCGGCTACGGGCATTTCGATTCCGACGAATGGTGCGGATGGATCGGCGAGATGGGGGCGGCCAAGTCGCCCGACGCCCATGGCGCGGCGCGTCGGCGACTGGCGGCGGTGAATTCCGCGCAGGACGAAGCGCGCCTCAAGGCCGCCGGCACCTACGGCGGCGCGGATTACGTGCCGCAGCCGCCGGATGCCGGCGGGCGCTGGCACCAGCACTTCGGGCCCGTGGTGGTGTCGTGCGAGCGGGGCGACGTGCGACCGATGCCCGACGGCACCTGGGTCTATGGCGATCGCAAGAAGGCGAAGCGGCCACTGACTGCGCCTCCCGTTGCGCGCTTCGAGGTGATCGACGAGTTGTTCGAAGCCATCGTGCTGGGCCGGGCACCGCTGCACGACGGCGCGTGGGCCCGCTCGACTCTCGCCGTCTGCCTGGCGCTGCTGGCCTCGGCGGGCGCGGACCAAGACGTGGAGCTTGCGCCACGAGTCAGCTGACACAATAGGGACGATCCTCCACTCCCTCTCCTGCGCCCTTGTCCAAATCAGCCGAGAAGCACGAAGCCGAAGTCGCCGCACGAGTCCTCCGCCGCTGGCACGACGCCGTTCCCAACGACCGGATGGCGCATCTGGTGAAGGACGCCACGCGCGGGTTCATGCGTTCACTCCAGTCGCGCCTGGCCGAGCATCAGGTGCTGCCGGGCCATTGGACCTTCTTGCGCATCCTGTGGGAACGCGACGGCATCACCAAACGCGAACTGAGCGTCGAGGCCGGCGTCATGGAGCCCACCACCGTTATCGCCTTGCGGGCCATGGAATCGCTCGGGTACGTCAGTCTGGAACAACGCCCCGAGAACCGCAAAAACATCTACGTCCAACTGACACCTTACGGACGCAGGCTGCAGGACGAACTGGTGCCGCTGGCGCAGGAAGTCAATACATTGGCACTCGAAGGCATCAGCGATCGTGAGATCGCTACAGTACGCCGCGCACTTCTCATCATGATTGATAACCTCGCGCGCGATCAGACTAATTCGGACTTCACTAGATGAATCGGATGGTCGACATCCGTTATCGAATGAAATTAGCGCTGGTCAAATGGCTCCTCTGACACTCTTTTAAATGGTTGCGGCTGGCGCCACTCAAGCGCCCTCGATGCCGTGCCGGCGCGTCGCTAACCCGGGTCAAAGCCTCCAAGCTTTGACTGTTGGTTCAATTGCTTACGACGAATTTCAATTGGGTAATTAACGCAGCTTCGCAACCGAGCCAGATCTTCCGTCAGCGTTCTTCCGTTCTAGTCCTGGCATTTGAAATGTCATCAAGCTAGAAGTGGTGCAGTACGGCGGCGCTATTCCGCCGGCCTGTCCCGAATTAGTTCGTTCGACGATGTTCCCGCCGGGACCGGCTGTCGATCGCGATGTAACCAGCACGTCCTTTGCGATGCCGAAAGTAGCACGCATCGCCGCGCAGCTGTAGCGCTTGCTGCCAGTTACGCCGGCCTTGTTGTACCGCGCCCTTCTGGTTCAGTCGGCGCAATGGCCGGCGTGGGCGGAAGGCATCTTTTCGGAACTGCGCTTTCCCGATCCGCAGCAGACTCAAGCGCAGCGGCAACAGCTGACCGAGGCCTGCGGCGCAGACGCAGCCAAAACGATAGCGGCACAGAGGAAAGGTAAGGCGGTTGCCTATGGGGCGGCGAAGCTGGCGGGACGCGCTGGCTGAAGGCACCGCGGCGCCGCGAGGCGAAGGCACAGGAGCGGTGAAAACAGGCCGGCTCTTCGATCGGGAAACGCCAGTTTCTCAGACAACATGCCTGCACAACAACACGACAGAGAGACGATGGCGATTGCAAAAAGCCTTTGTGCAAGATGCTCACTTAATCAGGGTAATCTTAGGGCATGGCGTAAAACTGAAGCTTAGTTGATGCTGTGATCTATGAACAGTAAGGGGCGTGTTATGTTCAAGCTCGCACAGTGGTGTCATTGCGTCGTTGGGCAA